>NZ_DGMH01000017.1:71226-84338 GCF_002388305.1 Sulfitobacter sp. UBA4523 | reverse complement strand
GGGCGCGAGCAGGCGGCGATCTGCGGCGCGGTGCTGGCCGCACGGCAACGGCGTATTCCGGTGATCCTTGACGGGTTCATCTGCACCGCCTCTGTCGCACCGCTCTTCGCGCTGGCCCCTGCGGCGCTGGACCATTGTCTGATCGGGCACCTGAGCGTCGAGCCCGGACATAAACGTCTGCTGGATGCGATCGGCAAGACGGCCGTGCTCGATTTCGACATGCGGTTGGGCGAAGGATCGGGTGCCGCGCTGGCGCTTGGTATCCTGCGCTCGGCGCTGGCGTGCCATAGCGGCATGGCGACCTTTGCCGAAGCCGGCGTGGCGGACGGCTGATGCTGCGCGCCCGGGTGGCAGAGGCGCGGCTGGCGATGCTGCTGCTGACCCGTATCCCCGTGGGATATCTGCGCGATCCGATCCCCGCGACAGGAGCCTCGGCCTGGGGCTGGCCTTTGGCGGGGGCGGTCGCGATGCTGCCAGCCGCTCTGATCTACTGGGCGCTGCACGCGGCGGGCTTTGGTCCGACGGTTGCGGCCCTTGGTCTGATTTTTGCCGCGACATTGCTGACCGGTGCGATGCACGAAGACGGGCTGGCCGATATGGCCGACGGGTTCGGCGGCGGACAGACCCGCGCGCGCAAGCTGGAGATTATGCGCGACAGCCGCATTGGCAGCTACGGGGTGATGGCCCTGATCCTGACGGTGGCGCTGCAGGTGGCGCTGATCGCACGGCTGGATCATCCTGCACTGGTCGTGCCTGCCGCGCTTGGTCTGTCGATGGCCAGCCGCGCGATGCTGCCGTTCTGGCTGGCGCGGATGCCCGCCGCGCGAACCGACGGGCTGGGGCACGGCGCGGCGCAGGTGCCGGCGACTTGCGTCTATATCGCGGTCGCCTTTGGCTTGATCGGGCTGCTGCCCCTGGGCTTTGGCGCGGCGGCGGTGATCTTTGCGGGGGTCGTCGTGGCCACCGCGCTGGTAGCGGCGCTGGCGCTGCGGCAAATCGGCGGGCAGACCGGCGACGTGATCGGCGCGATGCAGAAACTGGCCGAACTGGCGGGCTGGGGCGTCACCGTCTATCTCTTTGCCTGAGGCCTTCGAGCCGCGCGCCCCCTTTGACCGGCCGCAAATCCGATGTAGCAAGGGCCCATGTCGAAAAAGACCCTGAACACCGCAAATCTTGCCGCCCTCGGGGCGGAGCGGCTGGCCGAACTGTTGATCGAGGTCAGCACCGGCAGTGCCGATATGAAACGTCGTCTGCGGCTTGAGTTGAGCCACAACCTCGGCCCCGCTGAACTCGCGCGTGATGTGCGCAAACGGCTGGTCACGATCCGGCGGGCCAAAAGCTATGTCGGGTGGCGCAAGCGGACGGCGTTGATCAAAGACCTGCGCACCCAATCCGCGATGATCATCGACAAGATCGCCCCAGACGCCCCCGCCGACGCCTTCGACCTGCTGTGGGAGTTTCTAGCGCTTGCCCCTTCGGTCATGGATCGGGTGGACGACAGCAAGGGGGACGTGGGGGCCGTCTTTGCTGATGCGCTTGCTGAGATCAGCCAGATTGCCGCCCGCGCCCCGCTGGACCCGATCGCGCTGGCGGAACGCACGTGGGAGGCGGTGCAGGGGAATACGGATGGCGCTTTTGACGGGATTATCACGCTCATGGCCCCATCCTTGGGCGACAGCGGGCTCGCACATCTGAAAGGGCTGATCCAGACCTTCGAGGCCGCGCCACTGGACGCGACAGAGGATCACCCCGCCTTGCAATTCCTGCGCGAGCTGCGCGGGCGCAATGCAAACTACGCCGCACAACGCAAAAAACGCTTTGTCCAGATGCACCTGCGCGAGGTGGCCTTGGCGCAGGGGGATACGGAGACCTACATCTCGCTGTTTTCACCCAGCGATCTGGCGCGGCCCACCGTTGCGGTCGAGGTGGCGGCGCTCTGGTCAGCTGCTGGCAATCACAATGCCGCGCGTGAGGTGCTTGAGGGCGCGCGCCCCAAGGGGAAAGAGGCGGGGCGGCAGGCATGGGACGCGGCCTATATCCACGCGCTGATCGCATCGGGGCGCGAGGACGAGGCGCAAGCCCACCGCTGGCGCTGTTTTACCGAAACGCTCGACCCCGAGATGCTGCGGGCGCACCTCAAACAGCTCCCGGATTTCGATGATCTTGAGGTGGAGGAGGCCGCCAAGGCCCATGCGGCCACGTTCAAGGATCTCAACGCGACGATCGCCTTTTTCCTCGCGTGGCCCGACCTGCGCGGGCTTGCAGCGATGATCGAAGCGCGCGCCGAGACGTTGAACGGCACCCATGTCGCCCCGCTCTCTGATGCCGCCGATGCGCTGCGGGCGCGCTATCCCCTAGCGGCAGCGCTGTGTTGGCGCGCCATGATCGAAGCCGCGCTGTGGGAAAGCGCCAAGTCGCGGTACGCGCAGGCGGCAGATCACCTGATGGATTGCGCCGCCGCGGATATCGAGATCGAGGATTACGGAGCTTTCGAAAGCCACGACGCCTTTGTCCGGCGCCTGCGCAAACGCTATGCCCATAAGGCGGGGTTCTGGACGCGGGTCACCTGATCTGCGCGTGCTGGGTCTTTTCTTGCGGCGACGCGGGAACCAACAGGCACGCCGCGCGTATGGATGCATGAGTATTTTCAAACGCGCCGCCTTCGCCCCCATTGCCGCCCTTGGCTTTGCCCTTCCTCTTGCAGCTACCGCTGATGTGGTGGGCAATGTCGATGTGGACTGGCTGGGCAATGACATCGTGGTAGAGGCGGTCCAAGACCCCGAGGTCAAGGGCGTTACCTGCCATCTGGCCTATTTTGAACGCGGTCTGATCGACCGGCTGCAAAAGGGTAATTGGTTCGAGGACCCGTCGAATTCCTCCATCTCTTGCCGCCAGACCGGCCCGATCGAGATTGGGGACATCTCGCGCGATGACGAGGGCGAGACGGTGTTTAGCGAGCGCCGCTCCGTGATCTTCAAGACGCTGAAGGTCAAACGGATTTTCGACGAGGAAAACAACACCTTGGTCTATATCAGCCACGCGCGCGATGTGCAGAACGGATCTGCCAAAATGTCGATGTCGACCGTGCCGCTCTATGTGCCGACCAAATAGGCAAAGCTTTGCCAAGGCGTATCATCCGCTTTGCCCGCCCCCATGCTTCGGCTATTCTATGCCGAAGTCATAACAAACAAGGGCGCGGGCAGTATGAGCATTTCTCGAAGAAGTTTCACCGTCGGAGTGGCAGCATTGGGTCTTGCGGCCTGTAGCTCCGGCAACAGGGCAGGCAACTTTGCGCCGCGCAGCGATGCGGGGCTGGCACCGGACCTGCAACCCCAACCGAACGCGGGCTATGACGCGTGGGTTTCGGCGTTCAAGTCACGCGCTGCGGCGCAGGGGATTTCCGACAGCACGCTGCGTCGCGGCTTTGCAGGGGCGGGCTATCTGCCGGGGGTGGTCAAACGGGACCGCAACCAGACGGAATTCAGCCGCTCGCTTGAAGATTACCTTGCCATTGCGGCATCGGACGAACGTGTCACCAAAGGGCGCGCAGCATTCGCGCGCCACCAAGGCGTGTTGCGCCAGATAGAGGCGCGCTACGGCGTGCCTGCCGAAGTCGTCACCGCCGTGTGGGGGCTGGAAAGCTTTTACGGGGAACGGCGCGGGAATGTGCCGGTCGTGTCGGCGACATCGACGCTGGCCTATGACGGTCGTCGCGGGGCCTTTTTCGAGAAACAACTGATTGCGGCACTGCGTATCCTTGAGCGCGGCGATGTTTCGGCTGCCGGTCTGACCGGAAGCTGGGCCGGCGCCATGGGCCACACGCAGTTCATCCCCACATCCTATCAATCCTTCGCGGTAGATTTCACCGGCGACGGCAAACGCGACATCTGGTCTGACGACCCGTCGGATTCACTTGCCTCCACCGCCGCCTATCTGGCGAAGTCGGGCTGGAAGTCCGGCCAGAAATGGGGCGCAGAGATGGGCACCGCGGCGGCAAGCTCTGCCACACCGGTGCAGATCCTCCAGCCGGATGCGGGCGGGCCGCGCTTTGCGATCTTTAACAACTTCAAGGCGATCAAGCGCTATAACAACTCGGACAATTACGCGATTGGCGTCGGGCATCTGTCGGACCGTATCGCTGGGGGTGGGCCTATTCAGGCCAGCTTTGGCCCCGATAAATACGGGCTGACCATTGACGACCGCAAGGCGTTGCAAGAACGGCTGACCGCCCGCGGTTTTGACACAGACGGCACCGATGGTGTGATCGGCCCGAACAGCCGCAAGGCGATCACCGCCTATCAACAAAGCCAGGGGCTGCCCGCAACCGGTGACCCGTCGCGCGAGCTGCTGGCGCGGTTGGGCTGATACCGCGATGAAAGGATAATCCGCCCGCTTAGCTCGGGCGGATCAGGTCGGCGATTTCGGACAGTTTGCTGGCCAGCGGGCTGGTCTTGCGCCAGATCATCCCCACACGGCGCGTCGGTTCGGGCGCGGGGAAGGCGTTGACCGCCACCTGCGCCGACCGCGTTTCCACGGCGACGGCCATCTCGGGGATCAGCGTCACGCCGATGCCCGCACCAACCATCTGCACCAGCGTGGACAGGGAGCTCGCATCCAGACCCTCGCGCGCGGTTTCCGACTGCATATTGCAAAACGACAGGGCCTGATCGCGAAAGCAATGCCCTTCCTCAAGCAGCAGTAACTTCATCTCGTTCAAATGTGCGCTGCTGGGGACCGGCTTGTCGCGATCAGCCTCGGGGCGCACCAGCATGAATTTTTCGTCAAACAGGGTGACTTCGGTCAGGGAGGGTTCTGATACGGGCAGGGCGACGATGGCAGTGTCGATGCGCCCCTCCGTCAGCTCGGTGATCAGTCGCGGGGTCATGGTTTCGCGCACATGGATATCCAGCGCGGGGTTCATCTGGGTTAGCTTGGTGATGATCGAGGGCAGCAGATAGGGGCCGATGGTGGGGATGATGCCGATTCTCAGCCGGCCCATCAGCCCGTCTTTGGAGGCGCGCGCCATATCCTGAAGCTCGTCCACCCCCTGCAGGATCGCCCGCGCGCGCGGCGCGAAATCTACGCCAAAGCTGGTCAACGTGATATTCCGCCCGCCGCGATCAAAGAGGGGCGTTTGCAAGTTCTGCTCCAACTCCTTGATTTGCACGGATAAGGCGGGCTGCGAGATCGCGCAGGCCTCGGCGGCGTGGCCAAAGTGACGGTGATGGGCAACGGCCTCGAAGTAGCGAAGCTGTTTCAGGGTAATGTTGGTCATAGTTTATTTTTATCAAACTGATAGGAAATGCCAACTTAAACTAATCAATAACTGCTGTTAGAACAATTCCAGAAAGACGGGGCAGACCGTATCGTGCCCCCGACATCCATCCCCCGTGACGCGGTGCAAAACCGCGCACCAGACAGATAACATCGGAGACCACCATGGACGGAAATGACGTCGAAAACATCAGCAAATGCCCGGTCGTCGGCAGCCACGGCCGCAACTCAAACCGCGGTGCGCGGTCGTTGAACGAATGGTGGCCGAACCAGCTGAACCTCAAGCTGCTGCACCAGAACACCATCGATTCGAACCCGCTTGGGCCAGACTTTGACTATGCCGAAGAGTTCAAGAAGCTCGACGTTGATGCGGTCAAGGCTGACCTGCATGCGCTGATGACGGATTCGCAAGACTGGTGGCCCGCGGACTATGGTCACTATGGCCCGTTCTTCATCCGTATGGCATGGCACGCGGCAGGCACCTACCGGACAGCGGATGGCCGTGGCGGGTCCAGCACGGGCACGCAGCGTTTCGCGCCGCTCAACAGCTGGCCGGATAACGCCAACCTCGACAAGGCGCGCCGCCTGCTGTGGCCGATCAAGCAGAAATACGGCAACCAGATTTCCTGGGGCGACCTGATCATCCTGTGCGGCAATATCGCGCTGGAATCGATGGGGCTGAAAACATTCGGCTTCGCCGGCGGCCGCGTGGACCGTTGGGAACCCGAAGAAGACGTCTACTGGGGCCCCGAAGACGAATGGCTGGGCAACAAACGCTACAGCCAGGAACGCGCGTTGGAAGACCCGCTGGCCGCTGTGCAGATGGGCCTGATCTATGTGAACCCCGAAGGGCCGGACGGCAAACCCGATCTGCAAGGGTCGGCCAATGACATCCGCGACACCTTTGGCCGGATGGCAATGAACGACTACGAAACCGTCGCGCTGATTGCCGGGGGGCACACCTTTGGTAAGGCGCATGGTGCCGTGGGTGGCGAGAATGCCGGCCCCGATCCCGAAGCCTCGCCATTGGAAGCTCAGGGCTTTGGCTGGACCAACAAGCACGAGACCGGCCACGGCATCCACGCCCTGACCAGCGGGCTTGAAGGCGCATGGTCGCAGAACCCGATCAGCTGGGACATGACCTATTTCGACAACCTGCTCGGGCTCGAGTGGGAAATGACCAAAAGCCCTGCCGGTGCCGTACAGTGGACCCCAAAGAACGGCGACGCCGCAGGGACCGTGCCGGATGCGCATGATCCGTCCAAACGTCACGCGCCGATGATGTTCACCTCTGACCTCGCGCTGCGCGAAGACCCCGAGTATTTCAAGATCGCCACGCGCTTTCACGAAAACCCCGAGGAATTCGCCGACGCATTTGCCCGTGCATGGTTCAAGCTGACCCACCGCGACATGGGACCGATTGCCCGCTATCTGGGCAAGGACGTTCCCAGCGAAGAGCTGATCTGGCAGGACCCGATCCCCGCCGTGACGCATACGCTGGTCGATGACGCAGATGTGGCATCGCTGAAAGCCAAAGTGCTGGAGTCGGGGCTGAGCGTTCAGGAACTGGTGGCCACCGCTTGGGGCTCTGCCGCGACATTCCGCGGGTCCGACAAGCGCGGCGGTGCAAATGGCGCGCGCATCCGTCTGGCACCGCAGAAAGACTGGCCGGTGAACGAACCCGATCAGTTGGCCAAAGTGCTTGGCGTGCTGGAAACGATCCGCGCAGACTTCAACAACGCGCAGTCGGGGGACAAAGAAATCTCTGTCGCTGACCTGATCGTGCTGGCCGGTGCCGCCGGGATCGAGAAAGCCGCCAAGGACGCGGGCCACGACGTGACCGTCCCCTTCGCACCGGGCCGCGGCGATGCCTCGCTTGAACAGACCGAAGTTGACTCCGTTGCCTATCTTGAACCCGTCACCGACGGTTTCCGCAACTTTGCCAAGACCCGCTATTCGGTCACCACGGCAGAGCTGCTGGTCGACCGTGCCCAGCTTCTGACGCTGACCGCGCCAGAGATGACGGTTCTGGTCGGGGGGATGCGTGCACTGGACGTGAACGTGGGCCGCGCCAAACACGGCGTGTTCACCGATGCGCCCGGCACGCTGAACAACGACTTCTTCACCACGTTGCTGGATATGGGCACCGTGTGGTCGAAGGCGGAAGAGACCGCGACGGACGACATCTATGAAGGCCGCGACCGCGCCACGGGTGAACTGAAACACACCGGGACCGCTGTTGATCTGCTTTTCGGGTCGAACTCGCAGCTGCGCGCGATTGCAGAGGTCTATGCAGGTGATGTCGCGAAAGACAAATTCGTGACCGACTTCATCGCCGCCTGGACGAAGGTGATGAACCTCGACCGTTTTGACCTCGCCTAAGGGTAGGTAACGAGTGCCAAGGGCGCGGCCGGTATCCGGTCGCGCCCTTTTTTATGTCGTGGTGTCAATGTAACGGGGCTTAGCTGCCCGCGTGACGCAGCAGATGCGCCTGTGCCTGCTCTGCCGTGGGCGGGGTGCTGCTGCCCAGCAACAGCAGATGCCAGTAGAATTGCACCTCTGCCGGATCGGTCATCAATGCGGCAAAGCTGTCATGGTGCCACTGCACCGCCTGCGCGTGCGCATTGGCGACACCGGGTAGGGCGCGCAGGCGGGTGACCTCTGCCATTGTGGCGTCCAGCATCGGGTCAATCATCGTGTCAGTCACGGTGTTGAAATTACGCTCCGCCCAGTAATGCAGATCCAGCCGCTTTGTCGTCCGGTTGGGCAGGCCGCGCCCGCGTTTGACCATAAACTCGCCCGCGGAGCGCAGGGAATAGTGGTTCAGCCGCGCGCGCGCTTGGGTCTGCATCACGCCGAACAGATTGATCCGGTTATCATTTTCGGCAAAGCCCCCAGGGGCGGCCTGAACACCGCCGAGATTCCACAGCGGGCTGACACCGCGCTTTTTCTTGGGCCGATGCACGCCGAGCTTCTGAAAGGCAGCGGGTCGGTGCAGGGTCTTGAAGAAGCTTCCCGCAGGCAGAAAGAACGGATCAGGGGCCGCATGGCGAAACCGCAGCGGGCTGAGCATATCTTGCAACGCCTCTTGCCCGTCCGCGCCGAAAAACCGCCACGGCAGGGCAATCGCGTCGGTATCCGCGGGGACAGAGGCGATCAGATCGGGCAGCCTGCGCATCGGTGCTGCGAGGGTTAGAAACTCATCCGCGTCGAAAAACAGCGCCCAATCGGCCTGTTTCATCAGGTCGTGGCGGTCGGCCAGACGCATGGCCTGCCATTGCACCGATGTGTCGCCCTCCGGGGTGAAGGGCACATGGGTCACATCATCCAGCAGGTCCAGCAAGGCCGGCGTGCCATCGGTGCAATCATGGGTGAAGATCAGAAAATCCGTCACCCCCGCCGCGCGGTGATGCGCGATCCATTCTAGGCAATAGGGCCCTTCGTTGCGCATGCAGGTTACGGCAAGGATACGTGTCACGGGCGGGCGGTCCCTTGGGTCAGGATATCAAAGGTTGGGCAAATGACTCTCATGCGGGTCAGGGCAAGTCAATCTTTGCCACGGGCCGTGCCGCGCCGGCTTAGGATTGTTTACAAGCCGGGGTCGGCTAAGCTATCGTTCTGCCAATGTATTTGAAACCACCACGGTGCATTTCAGCCCCGCGTTTCGCGCCACCAGAGAGGCCCCTTATATCATGAACACCCGTCGCCCTGTCGCCTCCCTTTGGATTGGCGAAAAGCTTCATTATCTGAACCAGCTTTGCCTCAAGTCCCATGTCGTTGCGGGTCATAAAACGATCCTGTATTGCGCCGATAAAGTGGACAACGCCCCCGAAGGGGTCGAGGTTCGCCCCGCGTCCGAGATCATGGATATTGACCGCGAGCTGGTCGCCGCGACCAGCGCCTCTTTCCTGTCGAACGTGTTCCGCTACAAGATGATCCAGAAGACCGGCGCGATCTGGATCGACTGTGACGCTTTCTGCCACCAGCCTTTCCCCGAGGATCAGGAATATATCTTTGGCCGCCACGGCATGTCCGGCGCGCTCAACTGTGGTGTGGTGGGGCTGCCGCAGGAATGCGAGTTGATGGATCAACTGCTGGATTACTACGATAACCTGCCGGACTATCCCGCATGGTGGAACAAGAACCAGCGCAAGAAATACGACCGCCAAGACCCCAAACTGACCCACGCGCACCGCATCTATAACGCCGAGCGTACGGCTTTTGGCCCGCAGGCGTTCACCTATTTCGCCAAGCAGACCGGCCAGTATGAAAAAGCCAGCGAACGCGAGGTGCTGTATCCGGTGCCGTTTCAGTTGAACGACATCTTCTATGACCCGCATGGCCGCGTCGAAGGGCATTTCACGGACAAAACCCTATCTGTGCACCTTTATACCAATGGCACGAAACCGTGGTGGGAAAAGAACGAACCTCTGCCCGGTTCCTATGCCGCGCGGATGTGCGAGAAGATCGGGATCGACCCGTCCAAAGCGCTGCGTTAAGCCGCGTTACGAAGGGCCTTTGCCATCAATCTGAAACCGCACACCAGCCGGCACGGCAAGCTGCTGGCCATCTCTATGATGAAGGACGAGGCACCATTCCTGCTGGAGTGGTATGCCCATCACCTTGCCGTGGGGTTCACCAAGATACTCGTTTACACAAACGATTGTTCCGATGGCACCGATGACATGCTGATCCGGCTTGAAGAGCTGGGTCTGGGCTACCACCGGCGCAACGACATCCCCGAAGGTGTGAAGCCGCAGCCATCGGCGATGAAATATGCGCAGGCCGAACCCAAAGTCGCCGAGGCCGACTGGATCTTGATGTTCGATGCCGATGAATTTCTCTGCATCAACTATGGTGACGGCACGCTGGACCCGATGCTGGACGCGGCAGGGGATGCCAACGGCATCGTGATCACCTGGCGCATCTTCGGCTCTGGCAATGTGGTCGACTGGTCGCGCGATCCGGTGACCGAACAATACCTCTATGCGGCACCGCCAACGTGGAACAAGGGCTGGGGCGTCAAGACGCTGTTCAAGTTTGACCCTGATAAATGGAAAATCGGCATCCATCGGCCGTCGATCAAGAACAAGCATCTGGAGACCGGCTTTCCCGACACTGTGAAATGGCTCAACGGATCCGGCCAGCCGATGGAGGATTACTTCAAGTTCCGCGGCTGGCGGTCGATCCGGCGCACCGTGGGCTATCAATGGGCGCAGATGAACCACTATGCGGTCAAATCGGTCGACAGCTATGCGATCCGCAAGTTTCGCGGCAATGTGAACAACAAGAAAGACAAGTATAACGCCGACTACTGGTCGCTGCAGGACCGCAACGAGGTCTATGACGACAAGATCCTGCGCTATACTGAACGGCGCAAGCAGATCATGGACGAGCTGCTGACTGATCCGGTTCTGTCGCGTCTCCATTATGCCGCCATCGAAAAGGTCGAGGCACGGCTTGAAGAATACCGCGCGACCGACGCCTATGCAGAGCTGAAGCAATCGCTGCTTGAGGCATCCGAGGTGCCGATCACGCAGATCGTGGCCAAGCCGCCCAAGGCCCGCGACCCCGAAGAGATCGCCAAGCTGATGTCTCAGGTCGAGAAAAACGTCGCCGACCGCCCCGCCGAGGAACGCCGTAGCGTGCCGGAAGCCGCATTCGCGGATGTCGCAGAGGGCGGCGACGGGTTCGTTCCGGGCGACATTGACGTATCAGTTCAAACGGCGGTGGACTGGGTGCCCAACCACGACATCGCCCTGCCTGCGGATGTGCGTATCTTTGCGCAAAGCACGCTCGAGCTTGTGATGCGCGGCAAATACCAAAGACGTATGGCGCGCATGACCGGGCGTATGGTCGAGGATGGCCAAAAGGTGCTCGACCTTGGTGCGGGGATCGGTTTTCTGTCGATCCATGCCGCGCAAACGGTGTCAGGTGCGACGGTCCTCGCGCAGGAGGATAACAGCTCGCGGTTTGCGATCATGCGCGACGTGCTGGACCATAACGCGCTTGAAATGGGCGACCGTTTGTCCATGATCAACGCGCCGGTGATCTGCGACAACGATGCCGAAACCCTTGCGCGGGTGAACCAGATGATCGCGGACCATCAGCCGGATGTTCTGCGCATCAGCTACGAGGAACTGGGCGGCAAATTGCTCAGCCGGGTGACGCTTGGCCCTGTGACGCGTGTCGTGTTGTTCGGGCCTGCCGTGGCCGCGTTCCACGCACAACGGAGCAAGGTCAAGGACCCGAGCCTTTCGCCCGACCAGGACCAAAGCATGCCCGAGTTTGTTATCATCGAGCCAAAGCAGGCTGCCCATGCGACCTGAGACTGCTTTCCCGAAGGGGATGGCGGCTGCGGTGCTTTTGCCGCCTCGGGGATGGTGACATAAACGATGCTGAAGGGGGCGCGAAACGGCGCCCGACCCGCCAATAGGAACGTATCAAATGCCAGACCACGCCCCCAGTAAACGCGGTGTCCTTCTTCGGGCAAAGAACGGCGATGTGATCGGCTTTGACGAAACGGGCCTGCGCCTGAACCTCTCGGACAGCGTCATCGCGGATATCCACCGCCGCCTGCCCGCCGGAGGTCAGGTGCTGCCCGTCGATGCGGCTGTGTTGGGCGATGTCGATGCGTGGAACCTTCGAGAGCAGGGGGAATGGTATGTGTTTGACGCGAACCTGCCCGGTGCCCAAGGCACGCGGCAATTCCGGCGCAAGATCACCGCCGCCCCGGACGCCAGCGCGCCTGACATTATTGCCGACACGTCGGGCGCGGTCTTTGGCGTTCTGGCCATCGGGGGCACGCGGCGGGCGGTGACTGCAGATGAAACACTGTCCTTCCCCTACCATGTGGTGACCACCGGTGACGACTTGGGGCCCGCTGGGGCTGCGGGGACAGAAACGCTGGCACCCACTGACCTGATGCAGCGCCTGACCGAACAGACCCGCGACAGCCTGATCGCCGACGAAATTCTGCGTCGCAGACACGCGGAGCACCGGGCCTTGCCACTGCTATATGCGCGCACCGAAACCGACAGCAGCGCCAGCATCACCGCGTTGATCGACGGGGCCGCCTTTACCAGCTTTCATCAAACGGTCGCCAACCTTCGTGCCGCCGCGCGCGCATTGGGTAAACCGGCCAAGGTGCTGTCTGTGGGGCTTGATTTCACGCTCGAAGATGTTCTGAGCACGGGGCCCGAATGGTGCGCCGCCATGCACGCGCTGATGCGCCGTATCACGGATATCTTCGCCGACCACGGATTGCACAAGCCGCTATTTACGGCTGTCTTTGATGCAGGGACGCGGGATGTATCGGACTCGGACGTGCTGCGCGCGCAGTGGGATTTGGCATGGAACAAGGGCGGGCACGATCACGTCTACGCGGCACCGGGCTATATGTTCGCGCTGGATGAATTTGGCCGGCCCACAGATATCGCGCGGCTGCAAATGGCCGAGATGGAGGCCTGCGCGATCGAGGCGCGCAACAGCGACCAACCGTGGAACTGTCCCGTTCTTCTGCTGGCAGAGCGTGAGCCCGACAACCCCAGCGTGATCCGTTGCCGCGGGGAGGGGATGGGCCCCTTTGTGCTGGATGCCGCCGACCCGCTGAATGCCGGTGGTGCCTGTGGTTTCCGCCTTGAAGGGGACAGTGCCGGTGCCAAGATTACCAGCGTGCAAGTTGATGCCAAAGACCGTAACGATCTGCTGATCACCTGTGACAAGCCTCCGACGGGGGAGGGGCTGACGCTGTGTTATGCCATCGGGGCCGCACCCAGCGACGACGGGATGCCCGCCAATCGAGGGGCGCTGCGCGACGGGTTCTGCTATGCCAGCCG
>NZ_DGMH01000017.1:28315-71149 GCF_002388305.1 Sulfitobacter sp. UBA4523 | reverse complement strand
ACGGGTTCTGCTATGCCAGCCGAACCGGAGAGATGTTACACCGTTGGGCGCTACCAGCCGCGCTGCCGGTGCACTGATGCAAGATTTCACGCCCCTTTATGTCGATATCGACCTGCCCGAAGGTGTCTTGTTGCGCGATGACGCAGCGCAGGCCAGCGTCGTGGACGCCTGTCACCCCAATGATGCGCAGGCAATCTGGTACCACGCCCATGCCCCCGCCATGACCTTCAATGCGCAAAAGGCGATGACCCAATGGGCCGCCGAGAACGGCCTTGGCACGCCCGCGCGCCCTGTCGATCCGAATGACGACAATGCCACGCTGCTGGAGGGCGGCGGGGTGGCATTCACGCGCGGGGTGAATTGCGGCTTTGTCGTTGATGCGGCACTGGTCGAGCAGGACTGCTTTTGCCTTGCCATCCGTGTCACTTCGCCCGACGCAGAGGCGCGTAGCCTCCTGACGGTGAACCCCGACGCCAGCGACAACTACCTGTTTCTCAGCGAAAGCGAGGGCCGGCTGACCTGGCGGGATGATGCGGGTATGGTTGAGGTTTCCATCCCCGCACCGGGTAAGGACTATTGGGTGCTGGCAGGTTTTGACAAAGGGCAGTTGCACCTGGCCGCCGCACCGGTCGGGGATGCCTTTCCGACCCCGCAGAAGAGCACCCGACCAAGCGCTGAACTGGCGGCAGAGTTGAACGGTGTGGCTGATCTGTTCATCGGCTGCCGGTCCCACCGCAAGGGGATCCTCAAGACCTTGGGCACATCGGTGGTGCATGACGTGCTGATCTGGCTTGATCACGGTGCCAGCACGCCCGCCGCCCTTGAACAGGTCGCGCGCGCTTGCCGCTATGCTGAAGCGCCCCGAAACACAGGGGAACGCCCATGAGCTTTACCAGAACCGACACCGCTGGCGGCAATATCTGTGTCATCTGGATCGATGACATGATCGATATTTTCACGTGGCGAACGGCCTTCGGGCTGCAGATCAGCACGCCCAATATCGACCGCTTCATGTCCGAGGGGACGCGGTTTTCCAATGCCTATGCCACCGTGCCGCTTTGTGCGCCGTGCCGGGCGGAACTGGCGACAGGGCTGTCACCGTTTCGCACGGGGCTGGTCGATCTCAACCGGTTTTGGCGCGATATCTTGCCGCCAACGGCGGGCTGGCAATACGATTTGCGCCGCAACGGGTTCCGGACGTTCACGACGGGCAAGGTCGACAGCAACTACAAACCCATGCCCCATGAATATGCGCGTATCCTCTTTCATGAACAGCCTGAGGCAAAGGATGCGGGGCGGCGATCCAAGGTCAAGAAATACCTCGACAAGGGGCCGGGGATCGCGGGCGTGAACCATCCCGATGACGATGGCAGCCAGGATGACCGCTTCTACGACAATAGGGTGGCGCAGAACGCCATCGACTATCTGGATCGGGCCGACCCTGCGCGGCGGCACCTGATCCAGCTGGGCTTCAAGCACCCGCATTACAACCTGCAATGCCCCGACCGCTTCTATCAGCAGTATGATCCCGACCAGATTGTCTGGCCCAATTCTGCCGCGCCGGAGGATTACTTTGGCCCGCAGGAGGGCATGGCCGTCTACGAGGCCGCCTATATCGCCAACGGTCCCTGGACCCCGGAGAAGGCGGGCGATCATGCGTGGCGACAGGTTGTACGCGCCTATTTCGCGGCCATCAGCCATGTGGATGCGGAAATCGGTCGCTTTATGGACGCCTTGCGCGGTTCGGACCTGGCGCAAAATACCACCGTCCTGTTGCTGTCAGACAATGGGTTCAACCTTGGCACCCACGACAGTTTCCACAAGATGAGCCAGTGGGACAGCGCCGCCCATGTGCCGCTGGGGATCTGGCACGCAGGCATGACGCAGGGCCGCGTGGTCGAGATGCCCGTATCGCTGCATAATGTGCCCAAGACGATCATGGAGTTGGCAGGGCTGCCATACCGCCCCGACTGGACCTCGGGCCAAAGCCTGCTGCCGCTGATCGATGACAGTTTCGGATCGTATGACCATAGCAAGTCTCCTGTGACGAGCGTTTTCGGCACGCTCTCCGTGCGCGCCGCCGATCCGGATCTGAGCCAATACCGCTACTTCCGCTACCCCAACGGCGAAGAGCATATCTATGATCTGGTCGCCGACCCCGGCGAGACGACAAATATCGTGGAAACGGCCCCGCTCGACGTGTTGCGCCGCACTATGGTGGATAATGCGCTCGACCTCGGGCTTGACCTGCGCGGGTTCGAGAACCCGCAGCGCGGGGTCAATGCGATGATGGCGCTGGACGGCTCTGTGGTGCTGGCGGGGGGCACGGCGGATAATGATTATTGGGCCTATGGGGCCAATGCCGAAAAGATTTCGGAAGATGAAGACGGCGGCAATGACACGTTGTGGTATATGGCGGGCCCAGATGACTATGTGCTGCATATGCCCGCCTATATCGAGAATATCCGCATCGCCACCGTCGTCGCCCGGGAAGAGCAAGACCCCTCGAAGGGCAAGCCCATTGCGGTTGTGGCGCATCCCGATACCCCGATGAACTTCGAAACCTCCGAAAGGGTCGCGGTGAATGTCCAAGGAAGCCGCGGGGCCGATGTGATGATCGGTGCAAAATACGCGGGCGCGACCTTCTATGGCGGTGCCGGCGACGACATGTTGATCGCCAAATCAGGGCGCGGCAAGGATGTGCACCTGTTCTACGGCGGCGCGGGCAATGACACGCTGATCGGCGGCAATGGGCGCGACATCCTCGACGGGGGCGCGGGCAACGACGTGATCCGTGGCGGGGCAGGGCGCAGCAAGATCTACGGCGGGCCGGGCAATGACGATATTTCCGACGGCGAAGGCGGGTCCGAAATCCACACCGGCCCCGGCCGTAATCGTGTGAAATCCGCAGGCGGGGATGATACGATCTATATCGGCAGCGGGCACAACACGATTGAACCCGGCAAAGGGCGTGCGACCTTCCACGTGGCTTATGGCGGCGTGACGACACTTACCGGATGGGAGGACGACTATACGCTCGACCTATCCGACTGGCCGGCCGCCCCGACCATCACAATCGACGAAGGCCGTGGTGCGGAACTGAGGCTCGGCGTCGCCGTCGTGCGGATCAACGCCGCCGTCAGCGCCAGTCAATTACAGTCGCAAATCCAGCAAAGCCGATGAAAGCGCTGTCGCCCACCGAAAGCCCGGGGCGGCAGCGGATGTCTTAGACGCTGCGCAGGCCCAGAATGTCGCGCGCCTGCTGCCAGGTCGCCACGGGGCGTTCGTATTTCTCGCATAGATCCGCCGCGCGTTTGATCAGCGCCGCGTTGGATGGGGCGAGCGTGTTACGGTCCAGACGCACGTTGTCTTCCAGGCCGGCGCGCGTGTGACCGCCCGCCGCAATCGCCCATTCGTTCACGACGATCTGGTTCGGCCCGATCCCTGCGGCACACCACGCGGCCTCGGGCGCGCGGGCTTTCAACTGCGCGACGTAGAAGTCAAAAACCTCTTTATCCGCGGGCATGGCGTTTTTCACCCCCATGACGAATTGCACATAAAGTCGCCCGAACAGCTTGCCGTCCTTGTGGTGCTGGATCGCCTGCAGGATGTGGCTCAGATCGAAGGCTTCGATCTCGGGCACAACCTCATGGGCGCGCATTTCGGACGCCAGCCAATCCACCAGATCCGGCGGGTTCTCGTAGACGCGGGTGGGAAAGTTGTTCGACCCCACCGACAGCGAGGCCATATCGGGCCGCAGTGACAGCATGCCGCCGCGCGCCTTGCCTGCACCTGACCGCCCGCCGGTCGAGAACTGGATGATCATCCCGGGGCAGTGTTTCTCCAGCCCCTCTTTCAACCGCGCAAATTTCTCTGGGTCAGAGGAGGGCGTCTCGTCATCATTGCGCACATGGGCGTGGCAGATGCTCGCCCCGGCTTCAAAGGCTTCATGCGTGCTTTCAATCTGCTCGGTGATCGTGACGGGTACGGCGGGATTGGCGGCTTTGGTCGGTACGCTGCCGGTGATGGCAACGCAAAGAATGCATGGATCAGACATCTAGGAACACTGTTTCTTTCTCGCCCTGAAGGTAAATATCAAACCGATAGACGCCATCGGTTTCTTTCTCCGCGATCAGGGTCGCAACGCGGTTTTGATGTTCAATACGGGTCAGCAACGGGTCGGCGCCGTTATCGGCATCGGGGAAATACATACGTGTATTCAAGCCGATATTGATCCCGCGCGCGACGATCCACAAGCTGATATGCGGGGCCATCATACGCCCGTCGGGAAAGGGCACGGCACCGGGGCGGATGGTGTCGAACTGCCATTCGCCGGTGTCATAATCGCCCGCCTGGCGGCCCCATCCGGTAAAGTTCGGATCGGCGGCCCCACGGGGGTCATTGCCCGGATACAGCCCCGCCGCATCGGCCTGCCAGATCTCGACCAGCGCGTCTTTCAGCGGCGTGCCGGTGCCGTCATAGATCGTGCCCTTCACCGTGATCCGTTCGCCTTTGGTCTCGGCATTGACCATACGCGCGCCCAGATCCTCGGGGTAGACGCCGGTGATGTCGCAGAAATTCGGCACGCAGCCGATATGCACATAGGGGCCTGCGGTCTGCGACGGGCTTTCTTTCAACTGGGTCAGCTCTTGCATCAGTTCCCCTCCATCCGGTTTTCAAACATGGTGGACCGGCGGCCTCTGAGCACGATGTCGAATTTATAGGCCCGCGCATCCATTGGCACGGTATTGTCCATGTCCAACGGCGCGATCAACTGCTCTACCGCGGCGCGCGACGGGATCGTCTGCACGATGGGGCATTTCCAGATCAGCGGATCGCCCTCAAAATACATCTGCGTGATCAAGCGCTGCGCAAAACCCTGTCCGAAAACGGAAAAGTGGATATGCGCAGGGCGCCAGTCATTCACCCCATTGGGCCAGGGGTAGGCACCGGGTTTGACCGTGCGCAGGCTATAGCCGCCGTTCTCATCGGTCACCGTGCGGCCGCATCCACCAAAATTGGGGTCGAGCGGGGCCAGATAGCCCTCTTTCTTGTGGCGATAGCGCCCGCCCGCATTGGCTTGCCAGAATTCGAGCAACACACCAGGCACACCGCGCCCGTTCTGGTCGAGCACACGACCATGCACGATGATCCGCTGGCCAATCGCCATCTCGCCCTCGGCGGCGTAGTTGAGGATCAGGTCATTATCCAGCGCCCCCAGCATATTGTGGCCAAAGACCGGGCCGGTCTGCTCGCTCAGCGTGGTATTCATCGAGATCAGCGCCTTTTGCGGCGACCGCACCACCGATGTCTTATAGGCCGGTGCCAGCGCGGGCGGGTGCCAGCTCCGGTCACGGTGAAAGAACGCTCCGTTCTGATCGGTCATTCGGCGGCTTCCATTTCCTGATAGGTCTGTTTGGCGAGTTTAAGCGCATGGTTCGCCTTTGGCACCCCCGCATAAATGGCAACATGCTGGAACGCCTCGATCACATCGGATTTGCTGGCGCCGGTATTGGCGGTGGCGCGGATGTGCATGGGGATTTCCTCGAAGTTGCCGGTCGCCGCCAGCAGTGCCAGCGTCAGCATGGATCGTTCGCGGCGGCTGATCTTGTCGCTGGCCCAGACGGTGCCCCAGGCCGCTTCGGTGATCAGTCTTTGGAACGGCGCGTCCAACTCGGTCTTGGCGGCTTCGGCGCGGTCCACATGGGCATCGCCCAAAACGGCACGGCGGGTGGTCATACCGATCTCGGTTCGGTCGGCCATGTTCTTCTCCTCGGTCACGGTGGGTGTTCATTGTCGCGCTGCCGATTGGACAGGAAAAACACGCGGCGCGCAAACGCATATCCGCCCTTCCAAATGGATGAAAATCCCGGGGGAGGGGCCGCAATGCGGTGCCGGGGGCAGCGCCCCCTTAGGCCTGTCCGGCATCCCCCTGACCTTGACATCGCAGCGCTTTTTCGTCCTTTTGGCCGAAACAGCAAAAGGACGCTTCTTATGATGAAAACACGCGCCGCCGTCGCCGTTGCCGCAGGGCAACCGCTTGAAGTGATGGACGTAAATCTCGAAGGCCCCAAGCGGGGTGAAGTCCTGATCGAAATCAAGGCCACCGGCCTGTGCCACACCGATGAATTCACCCGTTCGGGCGACGACCCCGAAGGGATTTTCCCGGCCATTCTGGGCCACGAGGGCGCAGGCGTCGTGCTTGAGGTCGGCGAGGGCGTCACCACGCTCGAGGTCGGCGATCATGTGATCCCGCTTTACACGCCAGAATGCCGCGAGTGTGAATATTGCCTGTCGGGTAAAACCAACCTCTGTCAGGCGATCCGCGTGACCCAAGGCCAAGGGCTGCTGCCCGATGGCACCACGCGGTTCTCGATGATGGATGGCACGCCGATCCACCACTACATGGGCTGTTCGACCTTCGCCAATCACACGGTCATCCCTGAAATTGCCCTTGCCAAGGTCCGCAAGGACGCGCCCTTTGACAAGATCTGCTATATCGGCTGCGGTGTGACCACGGGCATCGGCGCGGTGATCAACACCGCCAAGGTAGAGATTGGCGCGCGCTGCGTGGTCTTTGGCCTGGGCGGCATCGGGCTGAACGTCATTCAGGGTCTGCGCATGGCGGGGGCCGACCAGATCGTCGGCGTCGATCTGAACGACGACAAGGAAGAGACAGGCCGCTACTTCGGCATGACCGACTTTGTGAACCCCACCAAGGTCGAGGGCGATATGGTCGCGCATCTGGTCGAGCTGACCAAAGGCGGCGCGGATTACACCTTTGATGCCACAGGCAATACCAAGGTCATGCGGCAGGCGCTTGAAGCCGCGCATAAGGGCTGGGGGGAGTCGATCATTATCGGCGTCGCACCGGCGGGGGCCGAAATCTCGACCCGTCCGTTCCAGCTGGTCACGGGCCGCGTCTGGAAAGGCACGGCGTTCGGCGGGGCCAAGGGCCGCACCGATGTGCCCAAGATCGTGGATTGGTACATGAACGGCAAGATCGAAATCGACCCGATGATCACCCACAAGCTGACGCTGGACCAGATCAACGAAGGGTTCGAATTGATGCACAAAGGTGAATCCATTCGCGCCGTCGTTGAATTCTAGGCGCGAATTCGTAAAACTTGCGACAAGCGCCGTCCTCACGGGGGCGGCGTTTTATGTTTTCTGAAACCCCTCGTGACACGATGTTTTGACGTGAGGGCACGAAGGGCTGCGGGATAGATTGGGTTTACCACCCCGATCCCGCTGGTATTTATAGAGTGAACGTCGGGAGACAAGGCATGAAACTTACAGTGAATGGCGTGACCCATGATGTGGACGTCGAGGAAGACATGCCCATGCTCTGGGTCTTGCGCGACGTTCTGGGGATCACCGGCCCGAAATACGGCTGCGGGATCGCGCAATGCGGGGCCTGCACCGTGCATATGGACGGGATCGCGGTCCGGTCGTGCCAGTTGGCCGCGGGCGATGTCGAGGGCGAGATTACCACCATCGAAGGGTTGGGCTCTCCGGCGGTGCGCCATGCGGTGCAGGAGGCCTGGATCGACCTGCAGGTCGCGCAATGCGGCTACTGCCAATCGGGGCAGATCATGCAGGCGGCCTCTTTTCTTGAGCTGAACCCCACCCCTACGGATGACCAGATTGACGCCGCGATGAGCGGGAACCTCTGTCGTTGCGGCACCTATCCCCGTATCCGCGAGGCGGTGAAATCCGCCGCGATCAAGCTCAAGGCGGTGTGATATGGGACGTGTGAAAACAATTGCCCGCCGCAGCTTCCTGATCGGCTCTGCCGCTGTTGCAGGCGGCGTCGTGTTTGGCACCTATCTTTACAAACGCGAGGGGGAGAACCCGCTGCTCGACGGGTTGAAACCCGGCGAAACCGCGATCACCCCCTACGTTAAAATCGACGCCCAAGGGATCACGCTGATCACGCCGCGCGCGGATGTGGGGCAGGGCGCGTGGTCGATGCAGGCGCATATGATCGCCGAAGAGCTCGACATTGACCCGCGCAGCGCCAAGCTGTCGCCCGGTCCGGCGGATGCGATTTACTACAACGGCGTTGTCGGGGCAGAGGCGCTGCCGATTGCGGCGACCTCTGACACGATGCTGGCACGCGGCGGGCGCGGTGCGGTCGATGTCATGGGCAAGCTGATGGGGCTGCATATCACCGGCGGCTCGTCCACCGTGCCTGATATGTATGATCGCCTGCGCATGGCCGGTGCCGTCGCACGCGAGACGCTGATCAAGGCCGCGATGAAGCAGACCGGCCTGCCGCGCGACCAACTGGGGACAGAGAACGGCTGCATCGTGCTGCCCGATGGGTTGAAGATCGAATACATCGACCTTGCCAGCATCGCCGCAGAGATCGAGCCGGTACAGGATGTCACCCTGCGTGATCCGTCGGAATGGCGTTATCTGACCAAGCCGCAGAAGCGGACCGACATCGTGGCGAAATCCACCGGTCGGCAGATCTACGGCATCGACATGCAGATGGACGGTATGGTGATCGCCACGACCCGCACCAATCCGGCGATTGGCGGCGGGCTGAACGGTTTTGACGCCGAGGCGGCACGCCAGATGCGCGGGGTCAGCGCGGTCTTGCCCATCACCGGCGGCATCGCTGTGGTGGCGGATAACACATGGCGCGCGTTTCAGGCGGCTCAGGCGGTTGAATGTGACTGGGGCCCGTCGCCCTATATCGGTGACAGCGCCGATCAGTTTGCCGCTGTGGCGGCCTCTTTCACCGACGATCACCGCGACAGCCGGTTCAAGGATGAAGGCGATGTAGAAGAGGCGTTGCAAGATGCCTCGGTCGTCGAGGCGGAATACCGCATCCCCTATCTGGCCCACGCCCCGATGGAACCGATGAGCGTCGTGGTCAAGCTGACCGAGGGGCGGCTGGATATCTGGACCGGCACGCAAATCCCCCGTTTCGTCAAGGCGAATATGGCGCGGCTGACGGGGTTGGACGGCGATGACATCCACGTGCATGTGCTGATGTCCGGTGGCAGCTTTGGCCGACGCCTTGAGGATGATTATATCGCCCAAGCGGTCGAGATCGCGATGCAGATGCCTGACACGCCGATCAAGATGATCTGGCAGCGCGAGGAAGACTTCACCCATGATTTTCCCCGCCCGCTGGCCATTGCGCGCGGGCGCGGTGCTGTGGCGGATGCCGGTATCGCGGCGTTTGATCTGTCTATCGCGGCCCCTTCGGTCGCTGAATCCTCGCTCGCAAGGTTGAACCAACCCGCCTTCGGCCCTGATGTCGCGATTGTCGCGGGGGCCTGGGACCAGCCGTTCCAGATCCCCAACTACCGCGTCACCGGCTACCGCACGCCAGCGATGGTGCCCATCAGCTCTTGGCGGTCGGTCGGGGCGTCGGGCAACGGGTTCATGCACGAAAGCTTCATGGACGAGATGTGCCACGCCGCGGGGGTCGACCCGTTGCAAGAGCGGCTGCGCCTGTGCTGGCACGACGCATCGCGCAAGGTGCTGGAGGCCGTGGGCGAGATGTCTGAGTGGGGCAGCGATCTGGGGCCGAACCGGGGGCGGGGGCTGGCCTTTACGCTGGCCTTCGGCGTGCCCGTGGCCGAGGTGGTCGAGGTCACCAATACCCCCGACGGCATCCGTATCGACAAGGTGTTTGTCGCCGCCGATGTGGGCCGCGTGCTGGACCCCGTGAACTTTGAGGCGCAGCTGCAAGGCGGTGTGATCTTTGGCCTGGGCCACGCGATGAACTGCGAGCTGACCTACCGCGACGGCGTGGCAGAGCAGGATAACTACCACGCCTACGAAGGGATGCGCCTGCACCAGACGCCTTTGATCATGGTGCGCGGGCTTGAGAATGGCGACAAGATCAGGGGCATCGGTGAACCCGCCGTCCCCCCCGCAGCACCTGCTTTGGCCAATGCGATCTTTGCCGCGACGGGGCAGCGTATCCGCGAACTGCCGCTGTCCAAGTCGATTGATTTTGTATGATCTCCCTTCGCGGGGGGATCATCGGCGGGATCATTGCGCTAGCCTACGCGGGCGGTGCTTTTGCGCAAGAAGCACCCGATCGCGCAGCGGCGCTGGCGGCGTGGGATGATATTCACACGGTCGTTTCGCATCCGCGCTGTACCAATTGCCACGTGGGCCCTGCTGGCGTGCCGCTCTGGGAGGGGTTGGGGCACGAGGAGGCTGCCGACCAAGCGCCCGTGCACGGCATGAACATCCTTGCCGATGAAAGCCGCATCGGGGCCGAGACAATGCCCTGCCGCACTTGTCACATTAGCTCCGCGTCGGAAAATACCGTCCCCCACGCGCCACCGATGATTGCGGACGCATGGCGGCTTCCCCCGATAGAGATGGCGTGGAAAGGCAAGACCAGCGCCGAGATATGCGCACAACTGCGTGACCCCGACAGCAACGGTGCCTTTACGCCCGAAGACCTGTCCGATCACCTGCGAACGTCGGCCTTTGTTGCATGGGGCTTTGACCCCGGCGCAGGGCGCGCGGCGGCCCCCGGTAGTATCCCAGAGATGCAGGAGGCGCTGGCGATCTGGGTGGCAGGCGGCACGCCCTGTGCGGGCGATCCGCACCCGTAGTCAGCCCTTGAACAGATCCGCAAAGGTTTCGCGCAGCAGGTTCTTTTGCACCTTGCCCATCGTATTGCGGGGCAGGGCATCAACCACCACCAGCTTGCGCGGACATTTGAACCGCGCCAGCGATTGCGCGACGGTCTGCGACAGCGCCTCCAGGTCCAGATCAAGGCTGCCATCGGCGACCAGCACACCAACCGGTGCCTCGCCCAGATCCCCATGAGCCACGCCGATCACGGCGCTTTCCAGCACGCCGGGTTGATCGTCTAGCACCTGTTCGACCTCTTTGGGATAGATGTTATAGCCGCCGGATATGATCAGATCCTTGCCGCGCCCGACGATCTGCACATAGCCGTCTTCGTCAATCAGCCCCAGATCACCGGTGATAAAGAACCCGTCCGCACGCAGTTCAGCGGCGGTTTTTTCGGGCATCTGCCAATAGCCTTGGAAAACATTCGGCCCGCGGACCTCGACGACGCCGATCTCTCCCTGTGGTAGGGTTTCGCCGGTATCGGGGTCGCAAATCTTGAGCTCGACCCCCGGCAGGGGCGTGCCGACAGTGCCGCCGCGCCGCGGCCCGTCATAGGGGTTCGAGGTGTTCATATTGGTTTCCGTCATCCCGTAGCGTTCCAGAATACGGTGGCCTGTGCGTTCCTCGAACTGCTTGTGCGTTTCGGCCAGCAAGGGCGCAGAGCCCGAGATGAACAGACGCATATGCGCCGTCAACCCGGCGGTGAAGTCATCAGAGCCCAGCAAACGGGTGTAGAAGGTCGGCACGCCCATCAACGCGGTGGCCTGCGGCATGAAGCGGATCAATTGATCGATGTCGAGCTTGGGCAGGAACACCATCGCGCCACCGCTGAGCAGCATGATATTGGTCGCCACGAACAGCCCGTGTGTGTGGAAAATCGGCAGCGCATGGAGCAGCACATCGGCTTTGGTGAATCGCCAGACATCAACCAGCGTTTCCGCGTTGCTCAGCAGGTTGCGCTGGCTCAGCATCGCGCCTTTTGATCGGCCCGTTGTGCCCGAGGTATAGAGGAAGGCGGCGAGATCCTCGGCCGCTCGGTCGACGGTATCGAAGGTGTCGGGCAGGGTGGCTGCCAGATCGCGCAGCGTGCCGCGGCCGGTGTTGTCCATCGTTTCTACCGCAGCACCGGCGGCGGCAGCGACCGGCGTGAGTTCGGTAACATCGGCAGGATCGCAAACCAGCAGCCGCGCGCCCGAGTTGCCGACGAAATAATCCACCTCGGACGCGGTGTAGCCGGGGTTGAGCGGCAAGAACACCAGCCCTGCCTGCACGCAAGCGGCATAAAGCGCCAGCGCATCCGGCGATTTGCCGACCTGCACCGCGACACGGTCGCCCGCTGTCAGCCCCTTGTCCGAAAACGCATTTGCATAGCGCGCGGCAGACCGGATGAATTGGTCATGGCTGATGGTGCGCCCGTCCGGCAGGATCAGGAACGGCGTGTTTTGCCCGATGTGGCGACCGAATAAAGCGTCGTAAAGCGGGTTGGGCATCGTCGTCTCCTTCTGACCTTTGGTAGCGCGGAATTTGCGCCATCGGCAGGGCCAGGTAAAGGGCGGCAAATGGCGCATTTTGATCTTTGCTGCATTTCGCGCGTGCAGACGGCCTTGACGACCCGCAGCGTATGACTTACCCCTCCTCCCGTAGCGCGGGCGTTGTGTAATGGTAAGACCTCTGCCTTCCACGCAGAAGACGCGGGTTCGATTCCCGCCGCCCGCTCCACTCCTTTCCCGACATCCTTTTGATTTTGGCTATTTGCGCTGGATCAATGCGCTTTTTTCGCAAGCGCCTTAGGGGTGCAGCCCTTGACCCCGCGCGATGTGCGGGCGATGACACGGCAGCACTCCAAAGGATATCTCATGGCACGTACCCCGACGCCCGGCCCCGGCACCGAAGAACGCGAAAAATCGCGTGAGTTGGGGGCCCTGCGCGCGCTGCTGCCGTTTCTTGCGCCCTATCGCGGGCTGATGATCGCGGCCATTCTGGCGCTGGTGCTCACGGCGATGATCTCTTTGACGCTGCCGCTGGCCGTGCGCCGCGTGATCGATAACTTCGGCACCGGCGAGGCCGAATTGCTGGACCAGTATTTCGTTGCAGCCCTGATCATCGCGGCCCTTCTGGCTGTCGGCACGGGGCTGCGCTATGCGCTGGTGACGCGCTTTGGCGAACGGGTCGTTGCCGATATCCGCAAGGCGGTGTTCGATCGCGTGATCTCGATGAGCCCGGCGTTCTACGAGAACCTGATGACCGGCGAGGTGCTGAGCCGGATCACCACGGACACCACGTTGATCCTGTCGGTGATCGGGTCGTCCGTGTCCATCGCCCTGCGCAATATGCTGATCGTGACCGGTGGGCTGGTGCTGATGCTGTTCACCTCGGCCAAGCTGACAGCGATGGTGTTGTTGATCGTACCGGCGGTAATTGTACCGATCCTTGTTCTGGGGCGGCGTTTGCGGGTGCTGAGCCGTGAAAATCAGGACTGGATCGCGGCAAGCTCGGGCAATGCGTCCGAGAGTTTGGGCGCGGTGCAGACCGTGCAGGCCTTTACCAACGAGGCCGCCAGCCAATCGCAATTCGCACAGATGACCGAAGCGTCCTATGATGCGGCGCAGCGTCGGATCAAGACCCGCGCGCTGATGACGATTATTGTGATCTTTCTGGTATTTGCCGGCGTCGTGGGCGTTTTGTGGATGGGCGCGCGGGATGTGCGTGCCGACCAGATGACCCCCGGTGCCTTGGTGCAATTCGTGATCTATGCCGTGATGGTGGCAGGCGGGGTCGCGGCGCTGTCCGAGATATGGGGTGAACTTCAACGCGCCGCCGGTGCCACGGAACGTCTGGTAGAGCTATTGCGGACCGAAGACACCGTGCAAGACCCCGCTACGGCCATCGCCTTGCCCAGTCCTGTCGCCGGTCGGATTGCCTTTGAGGACGTGCATTTCAGATACCCCGCGCGCCCTGATGTGCAGGCACTGGACGGGGTCAACCTGTCGATCAACCCCGGTGAAACGGTCGCGTTCGTCGGGCCCTCGGGTGCAGGCAAAACCACAATCATCCAGTTGATTCTGCGGTTCTATGACCCTGCCTCCGGGCGGATCACCCTTGACGGGGTCGATCTGCGCGATGTCTCGCGTGCGGCCTTCCGCCGGTCGGTCGCCTTGGTGCCGCAAGACCCGGTGATCTTCGCCGCCTCTGCCCGCGAGAATATCCGCTTTGGCCGACCCGACGCCACAGACGCCGAGATTGACGCCGCGGCCGAGGCCGCCGCCGCCCACGGGTTCATCAGCGCATTGCCCGACGGCTACGACAGCTATCTGGGCGAACGCGGGGTGATGCTGTCGGGCGGGCAAAAGCAGCGTATCGCCATCGCCCGCGCCATCCTGCGCGACGCGCCGGTGCTGCTGCTGGACGAAGCCACAAGCGCCTTGGATGCCGAAAGCGAACGCGCCGTGCAGGCCGCCGTGGATCGGTTGAGCGCGGACCGCACCACCCTGATCGTCGCGCACCGTTTGGCGACGGTGAAAAAGGCCGACCGCATTGTCGTGCTGGAAGCAGGGCGGATCGTCGATATGGGCACCCATGACGAGCTGGTCACTAAGGGGGGGCTTTATGCGCGCTTGGCGCGGCTGCAATTCACCGATGGTCTAGCGGACGTATGAAAAACCTTGTGAATTTCACGGTTAGATGGAAACAATCACACCCGAATGGATCCAGAAGGAGAACAACATGGGTTTGTGGAGTTTCGTAAAAGACGCCGGCAAGAAAGTATTTGGCGGCGGTGATGATACCGAAGTCACCGGAGCCGCGCTTCAGGATGAATTGAAAGACCTCGGGCTTGACGCCGAAGGGCTCGATATTTCTGTCGAAGGCGACAAGGTCAAGGTTTCGGGCAAGGCGGCGAGCCAAGAGATGAAAGAAAAGGTCATTCTGGCCGTGGGGAACGTCGAAGGCGTTGCCGCGGTTGAAGAAGACATGGACGGCGGCGAGGGGGACGGCACCTTCCACACCGTTGAAAAAGGCGACACGCTTTGGGCTATTGCGGCCAAGACCCTTGGCAATGGCGCGCGCTATGAAGAAATCTTTGAAGCGAATAAACCCATGCTGACCCACCCCGATAAAATCTATCCCGGTCAGATGCTGCGTATTCCTGCCAAGTAATCGCACCACACATAAGGGGTGTGCCACGCGCTTTTACCCCATAAAAGAGAGCGGCAGGCGGCGTCTGCCGCTCTTTTTCGAGCCTTCCGTTGGGTCAGTGGGCTTGAACGCAGCGTTTGAGCGCCTGCAAATGCTTGCGAAAGCTGAAATTAGCAATCATCTTTGACAACAGGGAATAACGGGATGCGGGCAAACCGCACCACTAAGGGAGGAACATAATGTCATTTGCCGGTGTAGAAGACCGTAACGCAATCGAAGCAGAAATGCCGTGGGCTGACCGCGACGTGCCTAAAACACTTTGGAGCATGTTGAGCGAAACCGCCGGAAAGTTTCCAAGCCACGACGCGATCAGCTACCAGATTTTCTCTGGGCCGAAAGATCACGCGGAAACCCTAAGCTGGTCGCAACTGCGGGGGCAGGTGGGCCGTGCGGCCAATCTGTTCCGGTCGCTGGGTGTGGGGCCGACCGATGTGGTCGCCTATGTCCTGCCAAACTGTAACGAGACGGTCATCACGCTTCTGGGCGGTGCGGTCGCAGGGATCGCAAACCCCATCAACCCGCTGCTCGAGGCAGAGCAGATCGGATCGATCCTGCGTGAAACCAATGCCAAGGTCGTTGTGACCCTGCGGCCTTTCCCCAAGACGGATGTGGCCGAGAAAACCGCCGAGGCGGTCAAGCTGGCACCGAATGTCACGACCGTGCTCGAAGTCGACCTGTGCCGCTATCTGACCGCTCCAAAGTCGTGGATCGTGCCGCTGATCCGTCCGAAGCTGAAGGTCACCAATCAGGCGACCTACAAGAACTTCAATTCCGAAATCGCCAAGCAACCGGCCGAGCTGACATTCGACGATCCGCAAGAGGATCGCGTCGCCTTCTACTTCCACACCGGCGGGACAACGGGCATGCCGAAAGTGGCGCAGCACAAGTATTCCGGCATGGTCTACAACGGCTGGCTTGGGCACACGCTGCTGTACACGGAAAACGACAACATCATGTGTCCGCTGCCGTTGTTCCACGTATTCGCCTGCCACGTGATCCTTATGGCCGCGGTGAAATCCGGTGCGCATGTGGTCTTCCCGACGCCTCAGGGCTATCGCGGGGACGGGGTGTTCGACAATTTCTGGAAACTGGTCGAGCGCTGGAAAATCACTTTCATCATCACTGTCCCTACGGCGATTTCCGCGAAGATGCAGCGCCCGATCAACGCTGATATCTCGACCGTGAAAACCGCCTTCTCCGGCTCGGCACCCTTGCCGCTGGAACTGTTCCGCCGCTTTGAAAAGGCCACCGGCATCACGCTGATCGAAGGCTATGGCCTGACAGAGGCGACCTGCCTTGTGTCGTCGAACCCGACGGACGGCGTGCGCAAGGTAGGCAGTATCGGCATCACCTTCCCCTATACGGATGTGAAGATCGTCAAAAGCACCAGCGACGGGCTGGTCGAGGCAGAGGTCGACGAGATCGGCGAGATCTGTATCTCGAACCCCGGCGTCTATGCGGGCAATACCTATACCGAAGCCGATAAGAACAAGGATCTCTACTATCAGGGCACGCACCTGCGCACAGGGGATCTGGGCCGTATCGACAGCGACAAATACCTCTGGATCACGGGCCGCGCCAAAGACCTGATCATCCGTGGCGGTCACAACATCGACCCCGCCGAGATCGAAGAGGCGCTTCTGGGTCACGAGGCGGTCGCCTTTGCCGGTGCCATCGGCCAGCCGGATGCCCACGCGGGCGAGGTGCCTTGCGCCTTTGTCGAACTGGTCGCAGGTGCGTCGATCACCGAAGCCGAACTGCTGGAGTTCTGTAAAGAGCACGTGCAGGAACGCGCGGCGCAGCCCAAGCATATGACCATCATGAGCGAGCTGCCCAAAACCGCCGTCGGTAAGATCTTCAAGCCCGACCTGCGCAAAAACGCGATCACGCGCGTCTATGACGAGACGTTGGAAGCCGCCGGTCTGCCCGCGCGTGTTGCCTCTGTCACCGATGACAAGAAACGCGGTCTGGTGGCGCAAATCGCCATGAATGGCGCAAGCGAGGCTGATGTCGGCGCATCGCTGGACGTCTTTACCTTCGGTTGGGAGGCCGCGTGATCCAACCCGACTACCGCGTTCTACTGGATGAGGAAATCTGGGCCTATATGGACCGCTCGGACAGTTTCTATCCACCGGACGCGGTGTCACTCACCATCGACCAGCAGCGCGCTGTCTATAACCGGATGTGCGCTGCTTTTCACCAACCCCACCCTGATGCAGTCCGCACATGGGACGTGGCCTTCGGTGGCGTCCCATGTCGCGTTTACGAGGCCGACACATCCGCGATCACGGTCGTCTACTATCACGGCGGCGGGTTTGTTGTTGGCGGGCTCGACAGTCATGATGATGTCTGCGCCGAGATTTGCGCCGCGACCGGCTACCGTGTGATCTCTGTCGACTACGCGCTCGCCCCCGAGGCCGTCTTTCCCGCTTGCTTCAACGACGCATGGGCCGCGTTTCAGGCGATTGCAGCCGCATATGACGGCAGGATTGTATTGGCGGGGGACAGTGCGGGCGGCAATCTTGCTGCCGCCGTCGCCCATACCGCGCGAGCATCTTTTCAGGGGCGCATAGCGGGTCAGGTGCTGATCTATCCCGGACTGGGCGGGGATCGCAGCAAGGGCAGCTATATCACCCACGCCAACGCGCCGCAGTTGACGGTTGCGGATATGGAGTTTTACCAGCAGGTGCGATCCGGTGGGGCACCGCCTGTGAACGATCCACGCTACGCCCCGCTGCACGATACCGACTTTACCGACTTGCCGCCTACGGTGATCCTGACGGTCGCCTGTGACCCGCTGTCGAGCGATGGGGAAGCCTATGCCGCCGCGATCAACGGGGCAGGCGGGCAGGCCCATTGGCACGAGGCCGCGGGCCTTGTCCACGGCTGTCTGCGCGCGCGGGTGATGTCACGCAAGGCGGCGGCATTCTTTGATCAGGTGACAGCGGCGATCGGCGCTGTCGGGGCAGGGCAGTGGCCTGCGATCAGCACGGGCTAAGAAACGGCATCATTTCAGGAAAGACTGCGCCTTCATGGTATCGGCAACCGGCGCACCCAACCGGCCAAGGATCGTCGGCGCGAGCTGTAACTGGTCGATCACCGTATCTTCGGACGGCCCTTCGGCATCGCCAAAGTAATACAGCGCGGTTTCCTGCTGCAACGCACTGCGTCCGCCGTGGTGCCCGCGCTCGTCCTGCCCGTGATCGGCTGTGACGATCACCTCATACCCCAAGGCGCGCCACTTCGGGATGAAGGGGGCCAGCATCTCGTCCATGACGGCGCAGGCGTGGTCCATTTCCTGACAGTCGTGGAAAAACCGATGCCCCATGCTGTCCAGCGTGCAGGTGTGCAGCATTCCGTAGTTCAGCCCGAACCGCAGCGCCAGATTGGTGAGAGAGCCAAACAGATCCACATCCGAAGGGGTCATCTGGTTCACCAGCCCGTAGCCGGTCATCGTGTGAAACCGCCCGTGGTTGATCGTGTCGCTCTCGGGTTCGTCGTATTCCACATCGCGCACATAGTCGAAGGGGTGGCGATTGAAGAATTGCGACCAGAAAGAATGGGCCACGGCCCCTGTCACGCCGCCCGCCGCACGGGTCTGGGCGAAGACGTCCTTGTGCTTTAGCCGGAACACATTGCCGTTGCCGGTACAGCCATGTTCAGCCGGTGCCACACCCGTGTGGATCGAGGCATAGCAGGAGGCAGAGATTGACGGCAGCACCGCACGCTGGGTCCAGACCCGCGCCTCGCCACTATCGACCCAGCCTTCCAGATTGCCGAACAGCCGACGGAAATTGCGGTAGGGCACACCGTCGAGGATGATCAAAAGCAGCTTGTTCTTCATGTCGATACCTCTTCGGCGGGCCACAGCGCTTGTATTTGTCCGATACAATACGCCGCCTTGCCCACAGGCTTAATTGCCAGCACTTTCCATTTTGCGATGTGCGATGGTTTCTTCCAGCCAGCCGATCTTCATCTCGGGGACAGAGCTCAGCAGCAGGTCGGTATAATCGTCAAAGGGCGGTGACAGCACCTGACTTTTGGGGCCATACCGCACCACTTCACCCTGATACATCACGGCGATACTGTCTGCGATGGCTTTTACCGTCGCGAGGTCATGGGTGATGAACAGATAGGCGACATCCTCGATCTTTTGCAGGTTCAACAGCAGCTTGAGGATGCCATCTGCCACCAGAGGGTCAAGCGCGCTTGTCACCTCGTCGCAGATGATCAGCTTGGGCTTGGCGGCCAGCGCACGGGCGATGCAGACACGCTGTTTCTGCCCGCCCGACAGCTCTGCCGGATAGCGGTCCTGAAACCCGTCGCCCAATTCGATCTCGTCCAGCAGTTCCTGAATACGCTTCTGCTTTGCCTTGCCTTTCAGCCCGAAATAAAACTCAAGCGGGCGGCCGATGATGGTGCCCACGGTCTGGCGCGGGTTCATCGCGGTATCGGCCATCTGGTAGATCATCTGCATCTCGCGCAGGTCTTCGATGGGGCGTTGCGCCAGGGCGGGGGCAAGCGCGCGCCCGTCAAAGGTGATCGTCCCGTCGCTTGGCGGCAGCAGGCCGGTGATCACGCGGGCCAGCGTGGATTTGCCCGAGCCGGATTCCCCCACGACAGCCAATGTCTGGCCCGGGTGAATATCGACGTTGATCTTCTTGAGCACGTCAAAATCCGTGCCGGCATAGCGGGCGGTGACGTTTTCGACCCGCAGAACAGGGGTATCGGTCGGCGCCTTTTCCTCGTGGCGGATCGACCGGACCGACACAAGCGCTTTGGTGTAGTCTTCCTTGGGCGCGTTGATGATCTGATCAACGGTGCCGTATTCGACCATATCCCCTTGTTGCAGCACCATAATATGATCGCTGACCTGTGCCACAACCGCGAGGTCATGGGTGATATAGAGCGCGGCAACGCCGGTGGCGGCGATGGCTTCTTTGATGGCGGCCAGCACGTCGATCTGCGTGGTCACATCCAGTGCCGTGGTGGGTTCGTCAAAGACCACCAGATCGGGCTGCGGACACAGTGCCAGCGCGGTCATGCAGCGCTGCAACTGCCCGCCAGACACCTGGTGGGGGTAGCGGTTGCCGATGGTTTCAGGGTCCGGCAGACCAAGCTTGCGGAACAGGTCAACTGCGCGTTCCTCGGCCTCGGCCTTGGTGAACTTGTTCTGATAGATCGCGGCTTCGGTCACCTGATCCATGATCTTTTTCGCGGGGTTGAAAGACGCCGCCGCGGATTGCGAGACATAGGTCACCTCGGCGCCGCGCAGGCGGCGCACGGCGCGCAGACGCTCCTTGAGGATGTCGCGCCCGTTGACCCAAACCTCGCCGCCGGTGATCTCTACCCCGCCGCGGCCATAGGCCATAGCGGCCAGCCCGATGGTGGATTTGCCCGCGCCGGATTCCCCGATCAGCCCCAGCACCTTGCCGGGTTGCAGATCAAAGTCGACGCCGTGCACGATCTTGATATCAATCGGCTTTTCGCCGGGCGGATAGGCGGTCGCGCCGATTTTCAGGCCGCGTACCTTGAGAAGTGGCTCGGTCATCCGCGGCCCCCTTTCAGCGATGTGGTGCGGTTCAAAATCCAGTCCGCAACAAGGTTGATAGAGATGCAAAGCGTGGCGATGGCATAGGCAGGGTAGAGCGCCGCCTGAATACCATAGTTGATGCCTTCCTTGTTCTCTTTCACGATACCGCCCCAGTCGGCTTGAGGGGGCTGCACGCCCAGACCCAGAAACGACAGCGTCGACACAAAGAGTACCGCAAAGATAAACCGCAGGCCCATCTCGGCGATCAGCGGCGACAGCGCGTTCGGCAGGGTTTCACGGAAGATGATCCAGCCGATCTTCTCGCCGCGCAGGCGGGCGGCCTCGACATAGTCCATCACGGTGATGTCCACGGCCACAGCGCGCGCCAGACGGTAGACACGGGTGCTGTCCAGCAGACCCATCAGGATAATCAGGATCGGCACGGTGGTCGGCATCACCGACAGCACGACAAGCGCAAAGATCAGCGACGGGATCGACATGATCAGATCGACAAAGCGCGAAATGGCTTGGTCGACCCAACCGCCCGAGACGGCTGCGAAGAAGCCCAGAATGGACCCCAGCGTAAAGCTGAGGATGGTGGCTGCAGTGGCGATAAAGATCGTGGTGCGCCCACCATAGATCATACGCGACAGCAGATCGCGCCCGATGCTGTCGGTGCCCAGCAGGAACTCCGACGACGAAGGCTCCCACACGTCACCGACGATTTCAGCCATGCCATAGGGGGCGAGCCAGGGGGCAAAGACGGCCATGATGAAATAGACGCTGGTAAAGAACAGGCCGATCATGGCGGAGATTGGAATGTTTTTCATGGGTTCGCTCCCAAACAAATGAATGGGTCAACGTCAGGTGGCGATACGGGCATGCGGCAGGGGGTCGCATTGGTGCGACGCTGAACTGCGGCCCCGTGCGTCGCGCATTGCCTCGGGGGGAGATGCGCGGCGCTCATTTGGGATGCCTCAGGCGCGGGTTGGCAAGGATCGACACGATGTCGGCCACAAGGTTCAACCCGATATAAACGGCGGCAAAGATCAGACCGCAGGCTTGCACCACGGGCACGTCGCGTTTGCTGACGTGATCGACCAGATATTGCCCCATGCCGGGATAGGCAAAGACGACCTCTACCACCACGACGCCGACGACCAGATAGGCGAGGTTCAGCATCACCACATTGACGATCGGGGCGATGGCGTTGGGGAAGGCGTGCTTGCGGATAATCTTCAGCATGCCCAAGCCCTTAAGCTCGGCTGTTTCGATATAGGCCGATTGCATCACGTTCAGGATCGCGGCGCGGGTCATGCGCATCATATGCGCCAATACGACCAGCGTCAGCACCATCACCGGAATGGCAATCGCGTTCAGCTTGGCCCCGAGGCTCATGCTGTCGTTGATGATCGCCACCGACGGAAACAGCCGCCATTTGATCGCCACCCAATAGATCAGCACATAGCCGATCATGAATTCCGGGATAGAGATCGTGGTCAGCGTGACGGCCGAAATGAGCTTGTCCGGCCAGCGGTCCTTGTAGCGCACGGCCAGCAGGCCGAGAAAGATCGCCAGCGGCACAGAGATTGCAGCAGCCCAGAAGGCAAGGAAAAGCGTGTTCTTCAGACGCCCGCCAAGGCTTTCTGCGATGTCGCGGCCATTGGTCAGCGCGGTGCCCAAGTCTCCTTGAAGCACGCCGCCCAGCCAGGCGAAATAGCGGGTCATGGCGGGATCGTTCATGCCAAGCTCTCGGCGCAGGTTCGCAAGCGCTTCGGGCGTGGCGGATTGACCTAGGATGGATTGTGCCACGTCGCCGGGCAAAATCGAGGTGCCTACGAAGATCAGAATCGACGCGGCAAAGAGGAGAAGAAGGCCCAACGCTAAGCGTTGGGCGATCAGTTTGACGATGGGATGCATAAGCTGGGTTTACCTTATGCGTCTTTGACCCAGCATTTGATCCCGGCTTTGTTGTTGGACAGTTCCGCGTTGGGATCTTCGACCCAGCCGCCGACATTGTTGGCGACACCATCCACAAAGTCGTTGAACATCGGCAGGATCAGCCCGCCTTCGTCGCGGATCATCTGACCCATCTTGGAGTAGGTCTCTTTGCGCTTGGCCTCGTCCAGTTCGGCGCGGGCCGACAGCAGCATCTCGTCGAACTCGGGGCGCTTCCAGCGGGTGTCGTTCCAGTCCGCGGTCGACAGATAGGCGGTCGAATACATCTGGTCCTGCACCGGACGGCCACCCCAGTAAGAGGCGCAGAACGGCTGTTTGTTCCAGACCTCGGACCAGTAGCCATCGTTCGGCTCGCGTTTGATCTCAAGCGGGATACCGGCGGCTTTGGCGGATTCCTGGAACAGCGATGCCGCATCGACCGCACCGGGGAAGGCACCGTCTGCAACGCGCAGGATGATCGGGCTGCCATCATGACCGGAGGCGGCGTAATGCTCTTTCGCCTTCTCGATGGAATGTTCACGCTGCGGGATCGATTCATCGAACAGCGGATAAGAGGCGTTGATCGGCATGTCGTTCCCGATGGTGCCGTAGCCGCGCAGGATCTTGTCGACCATTTCCTCGCGGTTGATCGCATATTTCAGCGCCAGACGCAGGTCGTTGTTGTCGAACGGTGCGGTGTCGACATGGGCGATAAACACATAGTGGCCCCGACCGGCAACGGATTTCACCGTCAGGTTGGGCGCGCGGTCCAGCAGGGCGGCAACCTTGGGATCAACGCGGTTGATCATGTTGACCTGACCCGACTGCAGCGCCGCGGTCCGTGCAGTGGCATCGTTCAGCACCAGCACTTCGTTGTAATCGGTGTGGCCGCGGTTGTCGGCGTCCCAGTAGTTTTCGTTGCGCTTGAAGCCGTGGCGCACGCCGGGCTCGTCGACTTCCAGTGTGTAAGGGCCGGTGCCGATGCCCGCGCCGGGGTTGTCCATGCCGCCATCGGGCTGGATCATCAGGTGGTAGTCGGCCAGCAGGTAGGGAAGGTCAGCGTTGCCGACGCCCAGTTCAACGATGAAGTTGTCGCCATCGACCTTCATGTTCTCGATACCGCGCATGATGCCCAAGGCACCGGATTGGCTGTTCTCATCCGAATGGCGCTGCATGGTTTTCAGCACGTCTTCGGGTGTCATTTCCTTGCCGTTGTGGAACTGGATGCCCTTGCGGATTTTGAACGCCCAGGTTTTCGCATCGGCCGAGGCCTCGTAGCTTTCGGCCATGCGGTTTTCGATTTCCCCGTTGGGATCGACCTCGACAAGGCTTTCGTACAGGTGGCGCAGGTTGTTCAGCGGCACTTCGGAGGCGGTCAGCGCAGGATCAAGCGTGTTGGTGGATTCACCGCCCGACGACCCGATTTTCAGTGTGCCACCGCGAATCGGTGCTTCGTGGGCTGCAGCCTGCGCGTGGTTCGCCAGCATCGAGTTGGCGACGGCGGCTGTCACGCCCAAAGCAGCGGCACGCCCGACGAATTCGCGGCGTGTCATAGTGCCCTTGGCCACTTGGCCGGTCATATGTTTCAGTTGATCATCCATGATGAGAACTCCCTGTTTTAGGTGATACTTCCACGCATTGGTGCGCAGGTTTTTTTATTGACTGGTGGCACAACGTTAAGCATTTCGGCCCGTGTCGCAAGTGGTAATACCGGCGGCCATGTGACGAGTTTGTTACATAAAGTGTCGCTTAATGTCTTTCGTCACGTCGCGTTCATAGATCAATTTGTCGTTTTCGTACGCTTCAAGACGGGCCGTCAGATGAAAATGGGTCGCGTCCGACCACATCTGCGACCGGGTTTCTGTGCGCAGGATGATGTCGTCCCGCTCCAGCTCTTCGGTCCAGTGACAGGTGCCTTTTGCGGACAGCGGATCGTCGGGGTGAATGCGCCACACTTCCCGCGCGACAGAGCCCGCGATCAGCCCGTGATCGGCATCGCGCAGCTTGCCGAAGTCATCCTCGATGATCAGAGAGACGATGCCCGTGACGCGGTCGATCTCTTGGCGGCGGATGTGGTTTTCGGGGCGCAGGGTCTCGGTCACCCACGCGGCGGCAGAGGTGGGCGGGGCAAAGCTGTATTCGTCCCCGCCGCTGGTCGGGCGCTGCGGCAGGTCGATCTGGCCGGACGACAGCGTGACCTCTGCCGCTTCGGGCGCAGGCCAGAGCAGGGGCCAATAGGCGGTAGAGATCGACACCCGCAGCCGGTGCCCCTTGGGGATGCGATAGGCGATGTGGTCAAGGTCCAGCGTGATGTCGGTCATGGCACCGGGCGCCATCGCCTGCGGATGTTCGGCGCTGTCGCGATGGGACAGGTTCAGCACGCCATAGGTAATCCGGGCCGAGGCCCCATCAGGGTGGATATGGTTCAACCGCACCGCGATCTGGCCCTGTGGTTTGTCGCAGGCCAGACGCAGACGCAGACGTGGCGCGCCAAGGATATCCATCTGCTGCGCCAAGGGCCCGCTGTCAAAGCAGACCGACAGCGCATCATCTTGCCTTTGGTCGCCGGGCATTTCGGGGCCAAGCCAGATCGCACAATATTCCCCGCCATCCGCGCCGCAATGCGCGGGGGAGGCGACGCTGCGGTCCAGCGGGGCCGCTGTGTCTTGCAGGCCCTCATCCGTCAGATGCAACGTCTTGACGGGCAGATGCGATGTCGCGCCTGTGGGTTCGGTGATCCAGCGGCCGGGGCGTTCATGCGTCCACGTTGCAGGGCGCATGCCGTCCATCAGATACGCGCGATAATCGGGGTCGGCTTCGACGCCCGTGTCGATCCCCTTGAGCCACCGGTCCCACCAGCGCAGCGCCTCTTGCAGAAAGCCGATGCGGGGTTCGGGGATGGCGAAATGCGGGTATTTATGCACCCAAGGCCCAACGATCCCCTTCGCACCGGGCAAGGCTTCAACCAACTGCGGGACCGCGTTCTTGTAGGAATCGCCCCAGCCGCCAATCGCCAGCACTTTGGCCTTGAGCGGGCTATACTCCTCGAACACCGACCCTTGCTTCCAATAGGCGTCGCGTGATTGATGGCGCAGCCAAAGCGCGGGGAGAAACGGTTCTGCCTCTAGCCGCTCCAGCCACATTTCGCGCCAGTCGGGGCGCAGGGCGGGATCGGGCGCGCGGCTGGAATAGGCCCACATCGTCGCCCCCCAGCCAAGGTTCTCGTTCAACAGGCACCCGCCCTTGTAGTGGATGTCATCGGCAAAGCGGTCGACGGTGGAACATAGCGTTATCACCGCCTTGAGCGGCTCTGGCGCATGGGCTGCGACCTGCAGCCCGTTAAATCCGCCCCAGCTGATGCCCATCATGCCCACCGTCCCGCTGCACCACGGTTGCGCGGCAAGCCAGTTGATCACCTCTATACAGTCGGCCTGTTCTTGGGGCGTGTATTCATCCTCCATCACGCCATAGCTGTCGCCATTGCCGCGCATATCGACCCGCACGCAGGCATATCCGCGTTCGGCAAACCAAGGGTGGGTCAGCGCATCCCGTGCGGTGGTGCCGTCGCGTTTGCGGTAGGGGAGGTATTCCAGAATCACGGGCACAGGCGCGGTATCGGAATTGTCAGGCCGCCAGACTCGTGCGGAAAGCCGGCACCCATCCGAGAGGGTGATGCCCATGTCGGGGTCTTCAATCAGTGATAGCGGGGTGTTTTGGGCGGTATCCATGCCGCGAAGGTCAGGGGGGAGCCCAATATTGTCAACCGTTTGCACGGGCTTGCGGTGTGGCACCCATGGGGATTTTTCCTGAGTGAAATGAGGTGGTTAATTATCTGGCAACGTTAACTATTATTAACGCTTTCCCGCAGTGGTAGAAACTGTGGCCGTGTTGCACTGTTGAAATAAGGCAAGAATGTGGCGTTCCACTTTAACCTTGGCTTTTATGTGTCTAAGCGGCTACCTTCTGCCTCAATAATACGTTTCGTTTTTTACGACGGACATAATCAGGCGGCTGCACGATGCGATCAACGCGTTGGCGGTCATAAAATTTCTCAGGTGTCGCGCGCAGAATGCGCACCGAGGTGGAGCAGATATTATGAAGACGATAGATTTCGTCGTTCGCGATCAAGCGGGCGCATTGCAGCGTGGCACGGTTGCGGAAAACGCAAACTTCCATGTTATCCAAGCGACATCAGGTCAGGAAATCTCGCTGAACCTGCGTCAGACCGATTTTCAATCGCATCAGCGGTCGGGCAACGACCTTGTGCTCACGCTGAATGACGGGTCGGTCATCACCATCGAGAATTACTTTAACGAAACCGGTGCCGCGAACCGCCTGTTCATTTCGTCAGATGGCTATCTGAACGAAGTCGCATTCGTCGAGGCCGAAGGCGGCGGGCTTTATGCGCAATACGGCCCGACCGAGCAGTGGGGCAAATGGAGCCCCTCTGACGATCTGATCTATCTGGGCCGCAGCGATGTGGCATCTGTGCCGGGCGGTGTCATGCCGGGCGCGGGTGACGACGAAGTGTCGATGTTGGCAGCACCCTTGCTGGGCGGCGTCGTTGGCGGTGGTGGTGCCGCGGCAGCAGCCGGTGCGGCGGTTGTCGGTGGTGCTGCCGTTCTGGGCGGCGGCGGTGGCGGCAATGGCGGCAGCCCTTCGGTCGCCCCTCCGTTCGTGAATGAACCCGACGCAACCGGCACGGTCGGCGGCGACGGCGCGGTAGAGCAGGTCGTTGTCACTGGCGGCGGCGAGCCCGGGTCCGAGGTCGTGGTCACCATCGGCGATAAAGAAGTCACAACAACAGTTGGCGACGACGGCACATTCGAAGCCGTGTTCGAAGGCGATAACTTCCCCGACGACGGCACCTATGAAGCCGAGGTCGTCGTGACCACGGACGGCAATGAGATCGTGCTTGACGGGCCGAGCTTTGTCATCGACACCACAGCCCCCACGGTCACCATGTCCGAAGGCACGCAGAGTGTCGGCGACTTCTTTAACGGTGACTCCTTTGCGAATGGCGTCACGCTGACCGGGAACGGTGAAGCGGGCGCGACCGTTGACGTGACCGTCGCGGATGTCACGCGCAGCACCACCGTCGGCGAAGACGGCACATGGTCCGTCACATTCGAACCCGGCACGCTGGAGGGAGGCGAATACGAGACAGAGGTTCTGATCAAGACCACCGATCAATACGGCAATACCTCCACCACCACCGAAACGCTGGTGGTCGATACCATCGCACCGACCGTCGCTGTGACATCGGGCACGCAATCCGTGGGCGACAGCTATAATGCCGCATCGTTTGGCAACGGTGTCACCCTGAACGGCACGGGTGAGCCCGGTTCAACCGTGCAGCTGACCATCGGTGGCATCACCCGCACCGCAACTGTGGGCGACAACGGCACATGGTCCGCGACATGGCAGGCGGGCACCTTGCCCGAAGGCGAATACGTCAGCGATGTCACCATCGTGACCACCGACGCTTTCGGCAACAGCTCCACCTCGACCGAGCAGCTGGTCGTCGATACCGTCTCTGAAGTCGCGATCGCAGCGGATACTGTCGAAGTTGACGGCGTGATCAACGCGGCAGAGCGTGGCGACGGTGTGACGCTGACCGGCACATCGCAGCCCGGGTCGACCGTTCAGGTCACCTTTGGGGGTGTGACCCGCGACGCGGTGGTTGACGCAAACGGCAACTGGTCCGCGGATTTCGCGGCCTCCGAAATTCCGACGGGCGAGACGACGGCGACAGTGACCGCAGTCGCGACCGATGCGGCGGGCAACACGGCCACCGCAACCGGCCAAGTCGATGTCGATACTTTGGTCAACAACCTTGCCTTCACCGGCCAGACCGGCGGCAGCGACGGGGTCGTGAACGCGGCAGAGGCGGCGCAGGGCATCGTGATGACCGGCACAGTTGAACCCGGCTCGACTGTTATGGTCCAGCTTGGCCAAGTGTCGCGTGCGGCCACGGTTGCGGCGGACGGCACATGGACCGTCAGCTTCGCCCCCAGCGACATCCCCGCAGGCACCTACACCAGCACAATGACCGCCACCGCCACCGACGCGGCAGGTAACGTTGATAGCGTATCGCAGTCTGTTTCAGTCGATACCGAAGCCGGTTCGCTGACCATCAGCCCGCTGCCCGTCGAGGGCGACGACGTGGTGAACGCGGCCGAGGCAAGTGACGGTGTGGCCATCTCGGGCACCGCCGATGCGGGTGCTGTTGTGCAGGTCACGCTGGCGGGTGTCACCCATACGGTTGTGGCAAATGGCAACGGTCAGTGGACCGCCTATTACGCCGCGGGCGAAGTTGCCCAAGGCGTTTATACCGCCGACATCACCGCAACCACGACCGACGCGGCGGGCAACAGCCGCAGCGCCTCTGACAGCGTGCGCGTGGACACCCGCGTCGACAACCTGTCGCTGAACACCGTCGAAGGCGATGACATCATCAGCGGGGCAGAGCGTCTGGCGAATGGCGGCGTTCTGGTCACCGGCACTTCTGAAATCGGCTCGTCCGTGGTCGTGTCGCTTGGCGCGGCATCGGTGAACGGCGCGGTGGATGCGAATGGCAACTGGTCCGTCACCTTTGCGCCGGGTCAAGTGCCCGAGGGCACGATCAACACCACCGTTTCGGTCAAGGCAACGGATGCCGCGGGCAACTCTGCCACGGCAAGCCACGCGGTGCTGATCGACACGGTCGTGGATCCGCTCGACATGAACCAAGCGGGCGGCAGCGACGCTGTGGTCAGCGCACGTGAAGCCCAGACCGGCATTGATCTGAACGGTCAGGTCGAAGCGGGATCTAGCGTAGTGGTCAACTTTGACGGCACCAACTACACCGCGTTTGTGGACGGTGCTGGCAACTGGTCGGTCACGATCCCGCCTTCGGAAATCCGTCAGGGCACCTATGACGCCGACATCTCTGTCACCGCCACGGACCATGTGGGCAACATCGCGTCGATCACCGACACGCTCGCAATCGATACCTATGCGCCCGAAGGCCCCGTCATCGCGTCCTATACCCGCGACGGTGACGGTATTCGTGGCATCTCGACCGAGATCAGCCCCGATACGCTTGAGGTGCATCAGGTGAACGCAGACCGCTCCATCTCGGAAGTGGAATCGACCAGCTTTGACATCGACGCCATTGGCGAGCGTAACTTCCAGTTCGAAAGCAATGTGCCAGACGGGTCCGACCTGATTGTCACGGCCACTGACGCTGCGGGAAACTTTTCCGGCACGTATCTGGCGCTGGATGATGAAGCGGCGAACACGCAGTTGACCCTGACCAACCCGAATCTGGGAAACTACAACATCGAAACCGTTGATCTGCAGTTCGCCGAAGAGGCGCATCTGACGATCACGGAAACCGCGCTGGTCAACCTGTCGAGCAACACGAACGAGCTGATCATCGACGGGCATAACGACGACACCGTGACAATCACAGGCGCGGTACGTGGCGGTTCAGAGGTGCGTGGGGATCAAACCTATGACATCTATACACTGGGCGACGAAGCCACGCTGATGATCGATAACGACATTAACGTCATCGTCTAAAGATTGCACCGCGCCCTCTGTTCAAGGGGGCGCGGTTGGCACACGCAGGCGGCAACGACCGCAGGCGTTTCCAGAATAAAAAAACCGGCACGTTAAGGGCAGGATAATGAGGCAGAGTGTAAAACGGGCAGGGGGCATGTGCGCAGCAGCGCTGGCCCTATCCGGCTGCATGTCGGATTTCGGCAGCGGCATGATGCCCGGTGACCTGATGCAATCTGACATCGTTACCCGGTTCCGCACCCCCGATGCCTCGCAGGGGATCAAACCCACCTACGCCGAAAAAATCACCGCAGACAGCCAGATCATCCAGGGTCTGGCGCTGCGGTCTTCTGTTCTGCCCGATGACACCGTGTCGGATCAGGTGGCCTCTGCCGTGCTGGCCGCCAACAGCCGCACCGCCGAGGCAGAGCTGCGCGCCGCCACCATGCGCTCGGAAGCAGCAAGCAAGAACTGGTTGCCCAAGATCGGGCCGCAGGTCAGCCTGACATCCTTGGGGTCGCTGGCGGCCAATCTGGTGGTGGATCAGGTGCTGTTTGACAATGGCCGCCGTGCCGGTGAACGCGCCTTTGCCGTGGCCGATGTCGAGGTCGCTGCCGTGTCACTGGCGCAAGATACGAACGACCGCGTGGCGACTGCGCTGAAGCTCTACACCAATGCGATCGAGGCGCGCGATACCGCCGCGCTGAACCGTGTCGCGCTTAAGGATATGACGCATTTCGAATGGGTGATGCAGGAACGGGTCAAAGGCGGCGTGTCCGATGTGTCCGACCTGACCATTCTGCGCCAGAAACTCCTTGAGATCCGCGCCACGCTTGATGCCTCCGTCGAACGCGAAGCCACGTCGATGTCCGAGCTGAACGCCATGTCGATCCGCCCGCTGGATACGCTGCACGGCTTGCCCGAAGTGCCCGTGAACAGCTTTGCCGGTGCGCCTTTGTCCGTGGTGCGTGCCGAGGCCGAAAAGACCCGCGCCATCGCCGCCGCCAAGGTGGAACGCGCCGGATTGCTGCCGGGGCTGTCGGCGGGTGCGACCATCGGTGAAGGGGGCGGCGCAGGGCTGACCCTTGAATCGGATCAGCTTCTGGGTCTGGGCACCAAAGCCTCGCTTGATGCGTCGGCCATGGCCGAGGAAACCGCGACCCGCAAGGTCCGGCAATCGGTCGAGGATGCCAACCGCGCGCTGCGCCGTCTGGAAAAACAGCTGAGCGCCAAGACCCGTCAGGCTGCCGAGGCCGCGACCCTTGCGGCACAGGCCAAACGCAACCTTGACCTGTTTCAGGAACAATATGACGCCGGTCAGCGTCAGGTCATGGATGTTGTCGGCGTCTACGAGACCTATTCGCGTCAGCAGCAGTCGCAGATCAGCCTCAAGTACGAGGCCGTGCGTCTGAAGATCGAGATGGCGCAGATACAGGGCGTGTTGGCGGACGGGAGCGCGATTTGACCCAGAAGCCGACCTTTACGCTGACAATCACCAACGGCAATCAGGGTCGGATGGCGGCGGCGGATGCAGCCCGGCCCAAGGCAGAGAACGCCAACCGCCCCGAAGACCGTCTGATGGCGCGGGCCAAACTGGCCGCGACCTATGCCGGATTGCTGGGCGTCACCACCGCGCCACGCGACATCTTTGAAATCGTCGCCACGGCCCCCTTGCAGGGCAATGATCCACAGGTAGAGGCCGAAGCACTGGCCCGCGGGATGGAAAGCGCAGGGCTGGTGACACAAGTCAGCCGGGCGCGGGGGATCTCTAAGGATATGTGGCCTGCGCTGGCCTATATGACCTCGGGGCAGGTCTTGCTTGTCATGGGGCAGCAGCGTGGCGATCTGATCCTGTATGACACGACGTGCACCGACAATCGCGCGATGGTGCCGATCAGCGATTTCAAACCCTTCTTTGCGGGGCTGATCCTGCGGGCCGAAGCTTCGCTGAAAACGGTGGCCGAAACCCATAAGACCGATGGCGCGCCTGCGCATTGGTTCTGGGGGCAGTTTCCGCGCTTTCGTCGCCAGTTGATAGAGGTCGCGACGGGGTCTTTCGTGGCCAACCTGCTGGCCGTCGCTGTGGCGCTGTTTTCCTTGCAGGTCTATGACCGCGTGATCCCGCATCAGTCCGAAGCGACGCTTTGGGTGCTCGCCGCCGGTGCGGGGCTCGCGTTGCTGATGGAAGCTTTCCTCAAGATGGCGCGGGCGCGTCTGATGGATGGGGCAGGGCGGCAGATCGAGCTGTCGGTGCAGGACATCCTGATGCGCCGGTTGCTGGGGATGCGGTCCGACACGCGCGGCCAAGCCCCAAACCAGCTGTTTTCCGCGATGCGCGAATTCGGATCGGTGCGTGAATTCTTTACCGCGTCGACCATTGGCACGATCGCGGATATCCCCTTTATCTTCGTGTTCCTCTTCCTCGTGGCCAGCATTGCGGGGAATGTTGTGTGGGTGTTGGTGCTTGGCGGTATCCTGATGCTTGTGCCGGGGTTCTTTCTGCAAAAGAAAGCGATCCAACTGACGCAGGAGACCCAAGGCGCGTCGACCAAATCCTCCCGGCTGCTGCACGAGGCGATATTCGAGCTTGATACGGTCAAGACCCAAAGGGCAGAGGACCGCGTGCTGCGCCTGTGGACCGAGCTGAACACCCTGTCGTCCGTCAAATCGTCAGAGCAACGCAAGCTCGCGTCCTTCCTCACGTTCTGGAGCCAAGGTGTCCAGCAGGCCACCTATGTCGCAGCGGTCATCGTGGGCACCTATCTGGTGTTTGCGGGGGAATTTACCGTGGGGTCGATCATCGCGGTCGGTATCCTGACGGGCCGGACGCTGGGGCCGCTGACGCAGCTGTCGGGCACGATGGCGCGGTGGGGCAATGTCAAAGGCGCGCTTGACGGGCTCGACGCGATTGTCGCCGCGCCGCAGGACACCGCAGAGGCGCGCACCTATCTGCGCCGGGAAAAGCTGAAAGGCCAGTTCGAACTGCGCGACGTGATCTTCCGCTACGAGGATGACGGTGCCCCGACGGTGGACATCAAAGCCATGTTGATCCAGCCGGGGCAGCATGTCGCCGTGCTGGGGGCCAATGGATCGGGCAAATCGACACTGCTGAAGATGCTCAGCGGGCTTTATGCCCCGACCGAAGGGCGCATTCTGGTGGACGGCACAGAGCTGGGCCAGATCGAGCCGCGCGACCTGCGCCGGCTGATCGGCTATCTGGGACAGGACGTGCGCCTGTTCTCGGGCACGCTGCGCGATAACCTGAACCTCACCATGCTGGAACGCGACGACGACCGCCTTCACGCAGCCCTTGATTTCGCAGGGCTGGGGCCGTTCGTGCGCAACCACCACAAGGGGCTGGACCTAGAGATCAAGGACGCGGGCGCGGGCCTGTCTATCGGGCAGCGTCAATCCATCGGTTGGGCGCGCCTGTGGTTGCAGGATCCGGCGATCTGCCTGCTGGACGAACCCACAGCAGCGCTGGACCAAAGGTTGGAGGCAACGCTGGTCTCGCGGTTGCAAAGCTGGATGGCAGGGCGCACCGCGATCATCGCAACCCACCGCGCCCCGATCCTTGCGCTGACCGAACGCACGCTGGTGCTGCAGGATGGCCGCATGACCATCGACGGGCCCAAGGAAAAAGTGCTTGCCCATCTGGCGGGACAGAAGGGGCACGTCGCATGAGCAGTCTTAGCACCACGCCACTGGGCGCGCAGATGACGGGGCAGATGCGTGGGCCATCCATGGTGATCTGGCTTTGCGGCGCGTCGGTACTGGTCTTCCTGTTGTGGGCTGCCTTTGCATGGGTCGACGAAATCGTGCGTGCCGAAGGGTCGATGATTTCCAGCTCGCGCCCCCAGATCATCCAGAACCTCGAAGGTGGTATTCTGGCAGAACTTGCCGTGGGCGAGGGCGATCATGTGGAGAAGGGCGACGTGTTGGCCCGTCTGCATGGCACCCAGTTCCAATCTGCCGTGGACGACCTGCGCGACCAGATCAGCGCCTTTGAAATCCGCCGTCTGCGCCTGGAGGCAGAGCTGGCCGGACAGTACGACTTTGACGTGCCCGACGCCTTCGCCACGCGCACGCCCGATATCGTCGCCTCTGAACGGGCATTGCTGAAAGCGCGGCAATCGGACTTTGTCTCGCGCTCCGAAGGGGCGGGGCGGGTGCTGACCGAGGCGTTGAAAGAGCGTGAGCTGCTTGAGAATATGCTCAAGAAAAAGATCGTTTCGCTGATCGAGGTGACGCGCGCGCGCAAGACCCATGCGGATGCGCGGATCAAGCTGGACGAGATCGTCACCGGCACAGAACTGGAGCGTGCGCAGGAATATTCCGATGTGCTCAAGGAACTGGCGACGCTGAAACAGAACCTCAAGGCGAGCACGGACCAGTTGAACCGCACCGTCCTGGTCAGCCCCCTGCGCGGCATCGTCAACAACCTGAGCGTGACCACCATCGGCGGCGTCGTGCGCCCGGGCGAGCAGATTTTGCAGATCATCCCGCTGGACGAAGAGCTTTTCGTCGAGGCCCGCGTCAAGCCCGAAGACATCGCCGGCGTGCGCCCCGGCCAAGAGGCGACAGTCAAGCTGTCGGCCTATGACTATACGATCTATGGCACGTTGAAGGGCACGGTCAAATTGATCTCGGCGGATACGTTCAAGGACGAACGATCCCGCGCGCCGGATGGGGATCCGCACTATAAGGTCACGTTGCAGGTGGACACAGAACACCTCACCCCGCGGCAGGCGTCGTTGCAAATCCGACCCGGCATGCAGGCAAGCGTGGAGTTGCACACAGGATCAAAGACGGTTCTGCAGTATCTGTTGAAGCCGCTTTACAAGTCCAAAGAGGCGTTTCGGGAGCCGTAGGCGGGACAAGGGGGGCTGTCTGCCCCCCTGACCCCCCGAGGATTTTTTCCATTTGGAAGATCAGGGGTTTTCTGTGTCGAGCCAGAGGGTGACGGGGCCGTCGTTGGTGAGCGCGACGGACATATCGGCCCCGAATGAACCGGTTTGGACATGAATGCCGAGGGCGTCGACGCAGGCGATGAAATCTTCGTATAGCGTTTTGGCCTGATCGGGCTTGGCGGCCCGCGAGAAACCGGGGCGGGTCCCGCGGGAGGTATCGGCGGCAAGGGTGAACTGGCTGACAATCAGCGCGCTGCCGCCCGTATCCGGCAGGCTGCGGTTCATTTTGCCAGCATCATCCTTGAACAGACGCAGCTTGGCGATCTTTTGTGCCAGTACTTGCGCGGTCGCATGTGTATCGTCGGGCATTGCGCAGACGAAGATCAGCAGCCCGTGTTCGATGTGACCGATGATCTGGCCGTCGACAGTGACGGAGGCGTTGCTGACGCGTTGTAGGAGTGCGCGCATATCAGGATTTCCAATCGATGATGTCTTCAGGGGTGGCCCGCTGCGTGCGGAACCGGTTGATCGGTGCCGCGTCATCCGCATAGCCAAAGGAAATCGCGCAAAGGATCAGGCGGTCTTGCGGCAGGTCGAAATGCTGTCGCACGGTGGGCGCATAGGCAGCGATAGCGGCTTGGGCGCTGGTGGCCACCCCAAGCGCTGTGGCCGCCAGCGTAAAGGCCGTGACAAAGCCGCCGCTGTCCATCGCCCCGTAAGCCCCAAGCTCAGCCGGGGAGGTCACGATCGCCACATGGGGCGCGTCAAACAAGGCATAGTTCCGCATCATCTGCGCCATGCGGCCCGCATGGTCCGATTTCTCGATCCCGACGGCGTCATAAAGCTGGAACCCGCAGGTCCGCCGCCGGTCGCCGTAGACGCCGCTGTAAGAGGCCGGCCAGTCCAGATCGGGGGCGGGGGGTGTGCCTTTGGCAATCTCTAGCGCCAAAGCGTCGCGGAAGCGGTCGGTCGCGGCCCCTTTGGTGACGGTCAGCTGCCAAGGCTGCGCATTGCACCACGACGGCACGTGGCGCGCTGCGTCGACGATACGGGTGATGAGCGCGTCGTCGACCGGATCGGGGCGAAAGGCGCGGCACGAAGAACGCGCGCGCAGGATGTCGGTGAATGTATCGATCTGGGTCATTTTTGGAGCGCCATAAAATAGCCAACGACCCCTGCGACAATCAGACCAAGGATCACGGCAAAGGTGATTTTCACAGCGGAATAGGGGCGTTCGCCCTGTACGCTGCCAGTGCGGCCGTTGACCACAAAACGATAGGTCTTGCCGCGGTACTTGTAAGCTGCCAGCCAGACCGGCAGCAGGATATGTTTGAACGTCACATCGCTGACCTGCGTCTGGATATTGTGGATGCGCTGACGGTCGCCGCCGATATCAAAACGCACATCGCGCTGGATCATCGCGTCCATCACCTCGCGTGCCTGTGCATAGCCTTCATCAAGCGTCACCGCATAGGCTTCGGCGCGAAACCCGGCGAGGTATTCCGGGGCATAGGGTTCAAGGGCCGCCAGATCCCACGGGGCCAGCGCATCGGTGAACCTTTTGGGAAGCGATTTCGACGCCAGCACCAGCACATCATCAAAGAACCGCGCCACCCGACCCGAGGTCGCCCGCCAGCGGATTTTCGGCACCTGCTGCTGCACCCGCTTGCCGTCGCGTATGACGGTCTGGGTGACGTAATAGACCGTGCCCCTTTCGCCCGAATAGCTGGAGCGCGTGTCGGCGTCATAGGTCCAGTAGGGCACATAGATGCCTTGCATCTTGCGGCCCTTGCGCGCGTATTCCTGCAGGCCATTGGGGGCAAACCACAGGCTGCCCAGCCAGTCGGTCATGGCATCGCGTGCTGTATCCTCGGTCAGGCCAAAGGGCAGCACGGCGCGGGGTTTGATGTGGCGGTTGACCCCGGTATCGATCACAACAGGGGTTGCGCAGAACGGACATTCGGTGGCGTGTTTGCCGGGGTCGAACTCTACCTGTGCGGCGCAGTTGGGGCAGGTTGTGACCCGTGTATCCTCCATCTGCGATTGGGGGAGAGCGCTGGCCAGTGCGGCTTGAAAATCCAGCTCGGCGATCGGGTTATGCACGCCGCGCGTGCCTGAAATCTCTTCGGTATTGCCGCAGTGGTCGCAGACCAGCAGATATCTTTTAGGATCAAACCGCAGATCGGACCCGCAGGTGTCACAGGGGAACCGGTGTTCCTCGGTCGGTGGGGGGGGCAGGTCGGGGTCGTCAAAGCCGGTGCTGGCGGGCATAGAGCTGTCCTTTGGTCAGGCCTGCCCCAGACATAGGGCAGTGCGCTCCCTGCCGCCAGAGCAGGGTCACAAAAAACGGTGCAGCACTTTAGGGGCCATGATGCGCAGGGCATTGTCGCGCAGGCGAAGGTGACGCCAGATGTGAAATGCGGCATGGGCCAGCGCGATGCCTGCAAGAGCGTAGAATTCGATGCTGTGGATCAGCCCGACGAGGTCGTTGGCGCGCGGCATATCAAGGGGCACGGCAATCGGGACGATCCCACCGGCCCAAAGCTGCACGGTCGAGGTCACCCCGATCAGCAGCCCTGTCAGGGCGACGCCAAAGATACCCCAGATCAATGTCTTGTGCAGCACCGGATGCAGCCAACGGGCCCAGCCCCGAAGCTTGGGGCCGGGGCGCCCCAGCAGGCCGCGCCGCATGTAGGACACCCACCATAGCAGGGCCGCGCTGACAAAGACCAAGCCCATGACCGAATGGAACCGCACCGCTGCAGGCCCGATCCGCGCCACATCCGCCGGCTGCACCAGCAGGAACCAGACAAACAGCGGCACCATGCCCCAATGCAAAAGCTTCATCAGGGTCCGACGGTGGGGCAGCAAGGGGCGACGGCGTGAGGTCATAGCCTAGACACGCGCCTTGCCCGTTCCAAGTTTCACAGAGCCTTACGCAGGCGGCGGCGGGGGCGGCAGCACGGTAAAGAGCTGCGCCAGCTCGGCCACATCGTCTGCTTTCAGCCAGCCATCCTGACCGGGGGTCCAGACATAGGTCTCGCGGGTTAGCCCGCCATCCGTGGCCATGCGGCCCAATGCGGCCTTTGAAAACGGGCCCTTGGTCTGGCCGTTCTCTGCCAGATGCCAGACCTTTTCAGGTTGCGGTGGGGGCGGTGGCGTCTGTGCAGCGGGGGCCGCAGCCGCGGGGCGCGGACCCCACGGGCCTGCCTGCGCGGCGGCGGCCTGGCCCATCTGCATGCCCAATCCGGCACCCAGACCGGTCTGCATTGCTGCGCCCGCAGCGCCCTCGCGGCCCAATGCCTCTGCCGCCTGGAACTGCGTGAACTTGTTCAAATCCCCGATCACCCCCATCGACGACCGTTTGTCCATCACCTCCTCCACGGCGGGGGGGAGCGAGATGTTTTCGATATAAAGTTCGGGGATGGTCAGCCCGTATTCTGCAATGGTGGCCGAGATTTCGGTGCTCACCAGTTTGCCCAGCTCACGGGTATTGGCGGCCATATCCATGACCGGAATATTGGACAGCGCGATGCTGCGCGAGAATTCCTGCACGATGATATTGCGGATTTGATAGCTGATCTCGTCCATGGTGAATTCACCATCGGTGCCCACGATTTCGGTCAGGAACCGCGCGGGGTCCGACACTTTGACCGAGTAGGTACCATAGGAACGCAGGCGCACGGGGCCGAATTCAGGGTCGCGCACGATGATCGGGTTCTTGGTGCCCCATTTCAGATCGTTGAAACGGGTGGTGTTGACGAAATAGATCTCGGACTTGAAGGGGCTTTTGAAGCCGTGATCCCAATGCTGCAGCGATGTCATGATCGGCATGTTATTGGTTTCAAGCATATAAAGGCCGGGCGTGAACACATCGGCCAGTTGACCTTCGTGGACAAAGACCGCCGCTTGCCCTTCGCGGACCGTCAGCTTGGCCCCGTATTTGATCTCGTGGCCATGCCGCTCGAAGCGGTAGACCATGGTGTCGCGCGTGTCGTCGGTCCAGTGGATGACATCAATGAACTGGCCGGAGAGGAAATCGAAAATGCCCATGGGAATGGTCCTTATTCTTTCGTCGTAAAGCTGCGTTACACCGGCCCGTCCGTCAACTCGCGTGCGATGATCCGGGTGATCGGGTTGACCTGCTCTGCTGTCATGCCGGGGCGCAGACGCTTGTCATAGAGCATCTTGAGCAGGAGTTCGTCGTGTTTGGTCAGCAAGGCGAATTCGTCGTCATCGTTAAAGATCGACGGGCGCGCGGTGGGGCTGTCGTTGGCAAGGCCAAGGCCCTGCGCAAGTTCTTCATGGATACACGACAGCCGCATAAGCGAGGGGTTCTCGGCACGGATGACGGCGACGGCAGCGGTATAGGTGCTTGGGTCCGCGCCACCGGCATAGGCGGCGACGATGCAATAGGTATCGCGGCGCAGATCGCTGAGCGCGGCAAGGCTTTCGGCGGTCACACCGGGGATGCGTTCGGCGGCTTGGGCAAGGGCGGCGGGGCGGTCATCCTCGCCCGCGATAATCACCATAAAGTTCGGCTTGCCGCCCACGGTGATGGAATGCTGCGTCGTGGCGGCGAGGCGGGTGGCATAGTCGCGGATCGAGGCCGCATCGCGGTCACGTTCGGACGGGGGAACGCTGTCGCCAAAGACGACCTCCATCCGGACGGGGCGTTCCCAGCGGCGCATGGGGGTCTTGTCGCCACGTCCGGTCAGGGTGGCGTTATATTCGTTGTAAAAAGCGATCTGTTCAAAGTTGCGCACCAGCATGTCGGCGGTAAAGGGCGTGTCCTGCCCCCCACCATCCCGGCGCAGCAATCCTTGGCTCAACTGGGCCTGTTGCACCTGGTTAAAATAGCTGCGCAGCTTGGCGCTTTTTTGCGACGTCGGCTTGGCCACCACGGGGGGCGGGGCCGGCGGCGTGTCGGGGCGCGCGATGGGTTTCAGCGTCGGTTCAACAGGGGGCTGCGGGGTGCAGGCGGCCAGCGCGGCGACCACAGCCGCCGTGCCGATCCATCCTGTTCGCCCCAACCGTTGCCATACCATATCGCGCGCTCCAGGTTGTGACGGGGTTACGCCGCAGGGGACGCGGGCTTGGCCGCTTTGGCGGAGGCCAGCGTGTCGCGCAGATTGGCCTCCATCTCTTGCAGGTCTTTCTCGGCAGAGGCACGGCGCGCCTTGCCTTCGTCGGCGATCTGCAGCGATTCCTGAATGGTGCCGATCAGGTCGGCATTGGCCTGTTTGACGGCTTCGATGTCGAAGACGCCGCGTTCCATCTCGGTCCGGATGACCTTGTTGCTTTCGCGCAGGTTCTGCGCGTTAGAGGTCAGCAGCTCGTTCGTCAGGTCATTGGCGTCACGCACGGCGGCGGCGGCTTCGACGCTGCGCTGGATGGTGACCGCCTGCGCCAGCTGGGTTTCCCACAGCGGCACGGTGTTCACGAGGGTCGAGTTGATCTTGGTCACCAGCGACTTGTCATTTTCCTGCACCAAGCGGATCGAGGGGAGCGATTGCATCGTCACCTGACGGGTCAGTTTCAGGTCATGCACACGGCGTTCCAGATCGTCCCGCGCGGCGCGGATGTCGCGCAGTTCCTGTGCGACCATGACCTGATCCGCCTCTGGTGCGGCGTCGACCTCTGCCTGTTTGGCGGGGATTGTGGTCGCGTCAAGCTCTGCCAGCTTGGCCTCGCCCGCGGCGATATAAAGCGCGAGCTCATCATAGAACTGCAGCGTCTTTTCGTACAGCATATCAAGGGATTTGATATCCTTGAGCAGGGTATGTTCATGAGTCAGCAGCTCGTCCGTGACGCGGTCGATCTGACCCTGTACCTTTTCGAACTTGGCGGTGAATTTGGCAAAGGGGGCCGCGCGGCCCAAAAGACGTTCCCACCAGCTGCGTTCACGGCGCACGTCCAGCTCGGACACGGAAAAGCCGCGGATGGTTGTCACGATCGTGCGCAGGCTGTCACCGGCAGGGCCCACATCCTTGTTGCGCACGTCCTGCAACATCGCCTGACTGATCTCCTGCAACTCGGCCTGTGCGCCGGACCCGAAACCGATGATCGATTGCGTGTCGCCCATGTCGATCTCTGCCATGCGGCTTTTGATCTCTGCCGATTGTGGCGCATCGGCTTTCTCAAGCGAGACGACGGCATCCGCAGGGGCGGGGTCGGGCAGGATCTGCGCGTTGACCTCTTCCACCAACGCTACGGATTGGGTCGCTTTGTCACGAACGGTATCAGACATGTTTCAAGTATTCCTATGCTCTTGGGGCGGGGCGCGTCAGTCGAGACGCACGCCTTCTCGGGAAAGCCGCTCGCGCAGCACGTCGATTTCGATGTTCAGATCGGTCTTGTCTTCCAATAGCGATTTTTGGGTGCGCGCGGCAAAGTTTTTGTCCAGATCATCCAGCAAAGCCAGATAATCGGCGCGTGCCTGCGCATCGCCGGTGCTGGCGTAGATATCCGCAAACTTGATTGTCGCGTCACGCGCGCCCAGCAGATAGACCGACAGGTATTTGCGCGCACCGGTCAGATCACGCGGATCATCCTGCACAGTGCGTATCAGGGTGCGCGCGGTGTCCTGAAACTGCGCCAGCCGGTCGCGCGCCTTGCGATCGCCCGCGCGTGCAATGGCGGTGTTCATCGCGGCAAGGTGCTTTTCCGCCTCGTCCACGACACGGGCGACGCGGTCTTTCTGGAAGCTGTCCACGCCCTCCATCCCTTTGGATGTCAGCGGATCGATGCCAAAGGCCGACACATGCAGCCCCATCGCGGCCAGCGCATAAAGCACAGGGGCGGCCAGTCCGGGGTCATTCTTGTAGGCTGCAAGCGCCACGCCGGCACCGGTCAGCAGGCTGGCGATAATCTTGCGCGGCAGGGCGGGGCGTTCGGCGACCTTGCGCGCGGTATAGGCGGCTTCGGCTTTCAGCCCCTCGCGCAGCATCCATGCGGCACCGGTCAGCGTCGCCGCCGCCAGCAGCCCCAATGCAAGCCCCTGCGCCCCGTCGTTCAACGACATGAACACAAGCGGAATGGCGGGGATGAACAAAATTTTGGCCCGCCCGCTTGCGGGGTCGACCTCTATCCGTTTGGCGCGGGTGCCCTGCGGGGGCGGCGTGCTGCCGTTCGTGTCATGATTGCTGTATTTACCGCCAAAGCGCTGCGCCATGGATCAAAGCCCCCCGAGCCAGCCGGTAGAGACACCGAAGAGCAAGACGACAAGCGCGGCATAGGTGATTTTCTGAAACGGTGTCGGTGCCATGGGGCGATAAACCTCCTGTCCATGCGCTGGTGTCGATGCACGACGGCCCGCGTCCAGAATCCTTGCGATGATTGTCACCAAAACGGCGACAAACGCAACAATCAGCGCCAGCGTGGCGACAAAGACAAGCAATCGACCCATCGGACCTTCCTTTGCACGACATATAGTCGCAGTGCCCGCCACCCGCTAGGGTCACGCACGCAAAAGTAGCGGCCAAAGGGCCGTAAACCCACAGAAATCAGGGTTTACGGGTGGATTTTACGCGGGTGCCGAACTTGCGCGGCGCGGGGTCGGACGCGGGGCGTGCGGGCTTGGACTTGCCATAGCCGGGCTTGGGCTTGCCGGGGATGGTCTTGCCCGTCGCGGTCTTGTCACCCGGTTCCTTGGGCAGGCCGGGGCGACCGGGGCCCGGCTCTCCGGGTTTGCGGGCCTTGCGCTTGATGATGCGCGCGGGCTTTTTCTTGACTGCGGTGCCGGTGGTATCGGCAATCTCGAGGCCCAGCTGGTCACGGACCACCTTGCGCTTGAGTTCCTCGACCTCGCCGGTTTTCAACTCGCCAAGCTGGAACGGGCCATAGCTGGTGCGGATCAGCCGGTTCACCGACAGGTTCACCGCTTCCATCGCGCGGCGGATCTCGCGGTTCTTGCCTTCGCGCAGCCCGACAGTGAGCCAGGCGTTCGCCCCTTGTTGCCGGTCCAGCGTGACCGTCATCGGCTGAAAGTCCTCGCCATCCACGGTGATGCCCTTGCGCAGCGGTTCAAGCATATCGTCGGTGGGGCGGCCATTGACGCGCACGCGGTAGCGGCGCAGCCAGCCGTTCGAGGGC
>NZ_DGMH01000017.1:26714-28271 GCF_002388305.1 Sulfitobacter sp. UBA4523 | reverse complement strand
CGGCGCTTGACCTCGCCATCATTGGTCAGCAGCAGCAACCCTTCGGAGTTGAGGTCAAGCCGACCGATGCTCATGACGCGGGGCATGTCTTCGGGCAGATCGTCAAAGATCGTGCCGCGGCCCTTTTCGTCGCGGTTGGTGGTGACCAGCCCCGTGGGCTTGTGGAACAGCCAGACGCGGGGCGGTTCGGGCTCGCCCACCGGTTTGCCGTCGACGGTGATCGCGTCCGAAGGCGTCACGTTCAACGCAGGCGAATCGATCTGCGCACCGTTGACGCGCACGCGACCGGCCTCGATCATGCGTTCGGCCTCGCGGCGGCTGGCGATGCCGGCACGGGACAGGACTTTGGCAATGCGGTCACCGGGAGGGGTGCCGGATTTCGGGGGCTGGGAGGGTGTATCTGCGCTCATACTTCAGCGCTTACCCTGTTTCCGGCGCTTGCGAAAGGGCGGCGTTTGCGGGCAAGAGAGGTGTATGAGCTTTACGTCCTATATGTCCCAAGCGCTGGAAGAGGCCCGCGCCGCCGCTGCCCGTGGTGAAGTGCCCGTGGGCGCGGTCATCGTGGCACCCGACGGACAGGTCGTCGCGCAGGCGGGCAACCGGACGCGCGAGCTGAACGATCCCACCGCCCATGCCGAGGTGCTGGCGATCCGTGCTGCCTGTGCGGCGGCGGGGTCCGAAAGGCTGGGCGGGCATGCGCTTTATGTGACGCTGGAACCCTGCGCCATGTGTGCCGCCGCGATCTCTGCCGCGCGGGTGGCACGCTTGTACTACGGCGCGTCAGACCCCAAGTCTGGCGGTGTGGCGCAGGGGGCGCGGGTGTTTTCCCACGCGCAATGTCACCACGTCCCCGACGTCTATGACGCCATTGCAGCGCCCGAAAGCGAAGATCTGCTAAAGGCGTTTTTTGCAGAGAAACGAAAAGGATAGACCCATATGGCCCAACGGGACGAGCTGAGCATTTTCGTGCGCGACGCCTTGGCCGCAGGCAAGTCACGGGCCGAGATCACATCCGCGCTGACCCATGCCGGTTGGCGCAGCGCTGAGGTGCAGGATGCGCTGAACGGCTGGGACGAGATGCCGTTCTCTCCGCCCATTCCGCGGCCTGTGGCGACGGTGTCTGCGCGGGACTTCTTTACCTATGCGCTGACGTTCTGCGTCTTGATCCTTGGCGCGTTCAATCTGGTTGTCGTATTACAGGCGCTGGTCGATGTGGTCTTTGCCACGGGCGACGGCGGCAGCGACCGGTCGATCCGCTGGGGTGTTGCGGTGTTGATCGTGACCGGACCGATGTATCTGTGGCTGACCTTGCGCGAGCGGCGGAAACTGGCGCGCGACCCTGCGCTGTACCGCTCTGCGATCCGCAAATGGATGATCTACATCGGCCTGCTTTTGGCCGCGCTGACGATGTTAGGGGATTCGATTGCCACCATCTATGCGCTGCTGACCGGTGACCTGACGGCGCAATTCGTGCTCAAGGCGCTGGTGGTGCTGGTCGTCGCCGGGGGCATCTTTGCCTATTATCTGCGCGATCTGCGCGAAGAGGCTCCGGCGTGA
>NZ_DGMH01000017.1:25963-26585 GCF_002388305.1 Sulfitobacter sp. UBA4523 | reverse complement strand
CTCCGGCGTGAACAAGTTGCTGCTGATGTGCATGTCTGTGCTGGTCGGCGGTGCCATCATCGGCGGCCTGGTCGTGGTGGGTGGCCCGCAGCACGCAAGGCTCGCCCAGCAGGACAGTCAGCGCCTCAGCGATCTGCGGACCTTGCACACGCATCTGATGTGCCTTGGTCACCCGCGCAAACCATTGCCGCAAGCGCTTGCGGATGACAGCTTTTGTCCCGGCATGCGGCCCGGATTGCGCGATGTGCTGACCCAGGGCGACCCTGCAACGGGCGCGCCTTACGCCTATCACCGCCTCAGCGATACCGCGTTCGAGGTCTGCGCCACACTGGCGCTTGATCCGGCAGAGGCGCGCAAAGCTGCGTTTGATCAAGACACCATCGCCCTGCGCGCCAACGACACCCTTTGTTTCATCGGGGATCGCGCCGGTTCTGTTCACTAGGCCGTTTTATAGGCTGATCGGTTTAAGTACCTCGGGCTCGATCACATCCACGCCGGGCAAGCCGTCGATCAGTACCTGCGCCGATTGTTCAAGCGCGTCGAAGGTACGGTAGTGGCAGGGGATGACGGTCTTGAAGTCAAAGTACCGTTTCGCCGCATAGGCCGCACCGGCCATATCCAT
>NZ_DGMH01000017.1:12279-25734 GCF_002388305.1 Sulfitobacter sp. UBA4523 | reverse complement strand
ATCATAAAGCCGATCTCGGCCCCCATATAGACAGGCCCCTCGTCCCCATCGACGGAAGAGGAATGTGACGCAGGGACCATGGTCACATCGACCTTGCCGCAGCGGATGGTGCCGCCTTTGTTGAAGCCGGTGGTGTTCTCCACGCCCTGCGCGCTGAAATAGCCCATCAGTTCGACCATGCCTGCAACCGGCGCGCCGGTTTTCTCGGCCACCATCTTGAGATCCTGGGTGTGGTCGAAATGCCCGTGGGTCACCAGGATTTGCGAGACGCCTGCCAGTGCGGCCTCGTGCTGCGCGTCGTCCAGCATCGGATTGCCGGTGAGCCAGGGGTCGATCAGCAGAATCTGATCCTCGATCTCGATGCGAAAGCTGCCGTGGCCAAGCCAGATGATATCCATTTGGGTCTCCCTTATTCCGTGTCTTTAGCGGACTGTAGCGCGTGATGCCGCTTTGGGGAGCCTCCGGCGGGAGTTTATTTGGCAAAATGAAGGATCAACCGGCGCGATTGCGGGTCAGAGGCAGCCCCCAGACTTGCGGGGGCGGGCAGGGGGCGATAAACGGCACCCAATCAGATGAAGGAGCGCCCATGTCCATTGACGAGTCCACAGCCGCACGGGTGGCGAAACTGGCCCGCATCAAGGTCGAACCCGACGCCTTGCCCGCGCTGGCGCAAGAGTTCAACAATATCCTCGGCTTTATCGAGCAGTTGAACGAAGTCGATGTCGACGGGGTAGAGCCGATGACATCGGTCACGCCACAGGTGTTGAAAAAGCGCGAGGACGTGGTGCGCGATGGCGACCAGCAGGCCAAGGTGCTGGCCAATGCGCCCGACGCGCGCGAAGGATTTTTTGCGGTTCCGAAGGTGGTTGAATAATGGCTGATCTGAATAAACTGGGCCTTGCCGATGCACGTGACGCGCTGCGCAAGGGGGATGTGACCTCGGCCGAGCTGACGGCGGCATGTCTGAGCGCGATCGAGGGCGCGGGCGCTCTGAACGCTTTTGTGCACCACACCGGTGATCTGGCGATGGATCAGGCCAAGGCAGCCGATGCGCGGATCAAATCCGGCGATGCCCCTGCCATGTGTGGTCTGCCCATCGGCATCAAGGATCTGTTCTGCACCAAAGGGGTGCCGTCGCAAGCGGCGTCGCGCATTCTTGAAGGCTTCTTGCCCGAGTATGAAAGCACCGTATCGCAGAACCTGCTGGACAGCGGGGCCGTCATGTTGGGCAAGCTCAACATGGATGAATTCGCTATGGGATCGTCCAATGAAACCTCCGTGTATGGCAATGCCGTCAACCCGTGGCGGCGTTCGGGCGATGAGACAGCGCTGACACCCGGCGGATCTTCGGGCGGGTCGGCGGCAGCTGTGGCGGCGGATCTTTGTCTTGCGGCCACCGGCACCGATACCGGCGGCTCGATCCGCCAGCCTGCGGCCTTTACCGGCACCGTGGGGATCAAGCCGACCTACGGCCGCTGCTCCCGCTGGGGCGTCGTGGCTTTTGCCTCGTCGCTGGATCAGGCGGGCCCGATGACCAAGACCGTGCGCGATGCGGCGATCATGCTGGGAGCCATGGCGGGGTATGACCCCAAGGACAGCACCTCTGCCGAGCTGGCGGTCCCTGATTTCGAAGCCGCCTTGACCGGCGACATCCGTGGCAAAAAGATCGGCATCCCGCGGGAGTACCGCATCGACGGTATCCCTGCCGAGATCGACAAGCTGTGGCAGGACGGTATCGCCATGCTGCGCGATGCCGGGGCCGAGATCGTTGATATCTCTCTTCCGCATACGAAATACGCCTTGCCTGCCTATTACGTGATCGCACCGGCGGAAGCCTCGTCGAACCTCGCCCGCTATGACGGGGTACGCTATGGTCACCGCGCCAAGCTGGACCACGGCGACGGCATCACCGAGATGTACGAAAAGACCCGCGCCGAAGGCTTCGGGGCCGAGGTGCAGCGCCGTGTCATGGTCGGTACCTATGTGCTAAGCGCGGGCTTCTACGACGCCTACTACAACCGGGCACGCAAGGTCCGCACGTTGATCAAGAAAGACTTCGAAGACGCCTTTGCGGCCGGTATCGACAGCATCCTGACCCCGACCACGCCCTCGGCGGCCTTCGGTCTGGGCGAGATGACGGATACGGATCCTGTGGCGATGTACCTGAACGACGTCTTCACGGTTACTGTGAACCTCGCGGGGCTGCCCGGTATCGCATTGCCAACCGGCACCAGCGAGACCGGCCTGCCGCTTGGCTTGCAGCTGATCGGCCGCCCATGGGAAGAGGCCGATCTGCTGTCTACCGCCTATGCGCTGGAGCAGGCGGCGGGCTTTGTAGCCAAGCCGCAGAAATGGTGGTAAACCCCCGCCGATAAACCAGAGCAGATAAAGCAGGTCCGATGATGATACGTTGTTCAATTGTTGCAGCCTTGGGGCTCGCCCTGGCGGCCTGCCAGCCCGCAATCCCCGACAGTGGACGGGGTGTCGGTTTTGACGGGTCGTTCGACGCCGCGCAATCCCAGCGGGATACAGCCCTGGCAGGCGGGGCGGTGGCAACGATGCCAGCACCCGCCACGGTGGACGCCACGCCGCTGGACGCTGTCGATGATGGTTCCGCTGCGGCGACGGCTGCGGAAACGGCACGCATCCTGGATGCCACGCGCCCCGGTGGGCTTGGCAATGATGCCGCGACCAATTCGGGCGTGGCCCCTGTGAACGCCAGCCCGTCCAACCCTGCGCCACCGGTGCTGGGGGCAGGGGGAATATCGCAAGAGAACAACTTTGACGCCGTGGCCGATGAGCGCAGCATCGAAGGCGACGCGGCCCGCATCGCGGCCAACCGCGCGCAATACCGTGTGGTGCAACCCGAAGCCCTGCCGGACCGCGCCGATGCGGGGCCCAATATCGTAGCCTATGCTTTGCAGAACAATCACGCCGTCGGCACCCCGATCTACACCCGTCGGGGGTTCAACAAGCAGCGCAAATTCGCACGGGCCTGCGCCCAGTATTCGCACCCGGATCAGGCGCAGATCGCCTTCCTCAGTGCGGGCGGCCCTGAAAAGGACCGCTCTGGCATGGACCCTGACGGCGACGGATACGCCTGCAACTGGGACCCGAGCCCCTATCGCAAAGGGGTGCAGGGCTAGGCCCTATGGCAGACGCGCCTGACCGCTACCTTTCCCCGAACCATGGGCCGCGCCGCAACGGGTTGCGGCCCTCTTTGATCGTGCTCCACTATACCGCGATGGACAGTGCAGAAGCGGCCTGCGCGCGCCTTTGTGACCCTGCGGCCGAAGTCTCCGCCCACTATCTGATCACGGGCAAGGGCGAGACTGTACAACTTGTCCCGGAAGACCAGCGTGCCTGGCATGCCGGAGCGGGGGAGTGGCGGGGTCAGGATGACATCAATTCACGCTCTATCGGGATAGAGTTGGATAACCGCGGCAATCACCCCTTCTCGGAACCGCAGATGGTCACGCTCGAAACCCTGCTGCGCGGGATTATGGAGCGGTGGTCGATCCCGCCCGAAGGGGTGATCGGCCATTCGGATATGGCCCCCGGACGCAAGATCGACCCCGGACCGCGATTCGACTGGCCACGTCTGGCGCGTCAGAACCTTGCCGGCAAAGGCCGTCAGTACGCGGAGAAAAACCGCGGGTCCGACCCCACGCCGGCTGCCTTTATCGCGGCGGCACATGCGGCAGGCTACACCGCCACCGATGATATTGACCTCCTTTTGCAAAGCACGCGTCTGCGGTATGCCCCCTGGCGCAAGGGGCCGCTCTGCGCCGCGGATATGACCCTCGGGCATGATCTCTAGCACCACACCCGTTTCCAAATGGTTAAAAATCCTCGCCGAAGGCATCGCGGCGGGTGAAACTGATTGACCCCACCTGAAGTTAGGCGCTAGGCGTGCAGCGCGCGGAAGGCTGGATGGCCGCGGTCTTGGCAACAAGGTCGAGGAAAGTCCGGACTCCCAGAAGAAACGGTGCCGGGTAACGCCCGGGCGGGGTAACCCGACGGAAAGCGCCACAGAAAACAGACCGCCGCTTCGACGGGTCGGGCAACCGATACCACCGGGGAGGTAAGGGTGAAACGGTGCGGTAAGAGCGCACCGCGGAGGTGGCAACATCTCTGGCAAGGCAAGCCCCACCGGGAGCAATGCCAAATAGGGACCGCGCGCCGCGTCTGGCAACAGGCAAGGCGGGGCTACTTCTGCCCCAGCAGGTCCGGGTTGGCAGCTGTAGCTGTGCAGGCAACTGCATGGTCAGAGGAATGGTCATCCCCTGTCGCAAGGCGGGGACAAAATCCGGCTTATAGGCCTTCCGCGCATAATCATGGTCTTTATCCCTGTTTTGCGGGGGCTTGGTCCGGAAAACTTCAATTTTTCCGGTTCGTTTGGGCCATGGGCAGGAAATAGCGGTTGACTCAGGCGCAGGCGTGACTAGAACCCAAAACTCAGGATTTCACGAGCGGTCGATCAGCGGCCTGCTCGTCGTTGCAGGAGAACGACTATGGCGAAGCCAACCACGATCAAGATCCGTCTGAACTCGTCCGCGGGCACAGGCCATTTCTACGTAACCAAGAAAAACGCACGTACCATGACCGAGAAAATGGTCATCAAAAAGTACGACCCCGTTATTCGTAAGCACGTTGAATACAAAGAAGGCAAGATCAAGTAAGATCTTACCGTCGACGCGATATGAAGGCCGCGCCTCGTGCGCGGCCTTTTGCGTTTTTCTACCTCGGACATGGGAACAGCCCTGCTGTCGCGGCTAAGTACCGGATGTGATCGCAAGGAGACGGGCAATGCCCAAAGAAGGCCATTACATCAACCGGAGCAACTGGTTGCGCGCCGCTGTACTGGGGGCGAATGACGGGATTGTTTCCATCTCTAGCCTTCTGGTCGGCGTTACCTCGGCGGGGATGGCGACCGGAAATGTCGCCCTGACCGGTTTCGCCGGATTGACCGCTGGCGCGCTGTCCATGGCCGCGGGGGAGTATGTCTCTGTCTCGGCGCAGGCCGATGTGGAAGCCGCCGATCTGGAGCGTGAGCGTATCGCGCTGGAGGAAGACCCGGACTACGAGCTGGAAGAGCTTGCTGAAGGGTTGGAGAACCGCGGCGTCGATGCCGCGCTCGCCGTTAAGGTTGCCACGCAGATGACCGACCACGACGCTCTTGGTGCGCATGCGCGCGAAGAGCTCGGCATGTTTGGCCTGGCAGGGCAGGCTAATCCGCTGCAGGCCGCCGGGGCCTCAGCGCTCGCCTTCGCTCTGGGTGGGGCCTTTCCGTTGATCGCAGCACTTGTCGCCCCTGCCGGGTACGCTTTGATGGCGATTGCCGTGACCGCTGTGCTCGCTCTGGCACTGCTTGGCGGCGGCGGTGCGCGGCTTGGCGGTGCGCCCCTGCGTTCGGCGATTATTCGTGCGGTGGTCTGGGGCGCGCTTGCGATGGCCGTGACCGCTGCGTTGGGGCAAGCCTTCCACGTTGCGGTTTAGCTTGGTCGGGGGTGAGCAGGCACCTAAGCTGAGACCTTTGAAATCATCACTTCAGTGAGCATTTCGAGAGGAGGTTTGCACCTTTGCGGGTGTGCTTTTCTGCGCGCCCGACTGGAAGACGTACAGTCGCAAGGTCGTGTCAGCATGCTTGTTGAACCGAATGTTACTGAACAGACTGCTTAGATGGATCGCAGTTATACGGAAGCGTCGCGGGCAGATTAGGTAGTCGGGCCGACGGTTGTGATGGCGCCTAGGGCCAAAGAAAGCGCCCACCGAACGGATGTCGATGGGCGCTCGTTCTCAGGTATTTTCCCGCGTCGTGGGGCAGTGTGTTATTCGCGGTTGCCGAACAATTGCAGCAACATCATGAACATGTTGATGAAGTTCAGGTACAGGCTCAACGCGCCCATGATACCGGACTTCTGCAGCCATTCTTGGTCACCGTGATGCGCATGCGCCAAGTAAGTGTTCTTGATGTTCTGCGTGTCATAGGCGGTGAGGCCAGCGAAAATCAGAACGCCGATAGCCGAGATCGCGAATACCAGGGCAGGGGAGGCGAGGAAGATGTTCACGATCGACGCGACAACCAGGCCAATGACGCCCATGATCAGGAAGCTACCCCAGCCAGAGATGTCCTTTTTCGTGGTGTAGCCCCAAATCGACAGCCCCGCGAAAGCTATCGAGGTGATCAAGAAAATCTGGATGATCGAATAGCCCGTAAAGACCAGAAAGATCGAGCTGATCGAAACGCCCATGACGGCAGCGAAAACATAGAACAATGTCTGCGCAGTCGCGGCCGAGATTTTATTCATCGCGGCACCCAAGCCGAAGACAAACGCCAAAGGTGCAAACATCACAACCCATTTCAGCGGCGACATATACAGCGCGGAGCCGAAGGAAGTCAGGTACTTGTCCGTGCCAATCTGCGCAACCGCGCCCGAAGGATCGGTCGTCACGGCCAGGCCGGAAATAGCCCAAGCCGCTGCAAAGGTGATCAACATGCCAATCGACATGGTGCCATACACCTTATTCATATGGGTGCGCAGCCCTTCATCGATAGCGGCGGCGCGGGATCCGGCCGCAGACCGGATTGTGTTCACGTCGGCCATGAATATCCTCCAAATAATAGACGTGTTGCAAAGTCGGTTCTCCGACCTCGGTATTGGGTCAAATATCGGCACACACGTCTTTGTTTTCAAGAGCTTTCGCATCCAATTCTAGCGCAGCGGGCACTATTGGCGTTTTGCTTTGCCAAATGTGGCGCAACATAGGCATTTCTTCCGTCGGAACACGCAGCCTTTCGGTTGCATATCTGCGTGTCCGTGATGAATGAGCTAAAGAAGAGATATGAAGATTTGCCTAACGCGTTTGCGAATTTTGCGTCGCGGCACTTTGCCGCGCCGTTCTCGCGGCTCTGAACGGTATTTTAAGGTTTAGACTGCAAGCCTTTTGCCCATGAAAAGGATGATTCTTCCCTGTGATATGCGCAATTGTGCCGTAACGTTTTCGTTATTAGCGCTAATCAGGCGGTATTCGGGTGCCGTGAGCAAAACATCGCGCACCCGCGCAGAATGTAGTGGCGAAGCTGAGGGACGGGGCTATCTTACTGACAAATATGGTATTCTTGAGCGTGAGAGGAGCGGGTCTCAATGTGTTGGAAATGCTGACACACAGCATTGCGGCGAATTTATGGTGCTCGGCTCAGGTAAAAAGTTTTGCGAGTTCCCGAACGCTTGCTACGTTCAATTCGCGTATAAGGGGTATTTTTCTCGCGGAAACAACGCTTGATTAAGTGCTGGCGCTGATTGGAATGATAACTGAACGTATGTCCATTTTCATTTTATTTGCGCATAGTGAGTATATTTGCAAGTAGCACGTTTTGTCGGAAATGACCACGTGAATTGGTCACTTCCTCTCCACAAATACAAGCGTCGAAATTATGGGCGCTGAGTTAGAAAGAAGATCGTGATGCCTCATAAAGTAGATGTTCATGTTGGTCAGCGAATACGGCAGCGCCGTTGGCTGACAGGCATGACACAGCAGCGCTTAGCAGAACTTGTTGGCATAAAATTCCAGCAAATCCAAAAGTATGAAACCGGTGCAAACCGTGTCAGCGCGTCCAGACTTTGGGACATCGCCTTTGCCCTGAACGTGGACGTTTCGCATTTCTTTGAAGGTCTGGAAGCCGAAAAGCCTCAGCCCGAAAAGGCCTTGGACAATATCCCCGCCGATCTGAGCGGCGATAAAGAGGCGATGGATTTGATCCGCTCTTACTATGCGATCCCCGAAAACCAGCGTCGCCGCCTGTTCGAATTGGCGCGTGTCCTCAGTGATGTGGCTTAACCTCTAGCGGGAAGTGTTATCTTGCAAGGATCTGGCGAAAGTGTCAGATCGGTAGCTATGATACCAAATATGCACTCCGATCCCGATATATTGCGTGTGGGCCATTTGCTGGCGGACGCCGCCCGTGCCGCGATACTTCCCCATTTTCGTCAAGCAGATCTGATTGCGGACAACAAATTCCAGTCCGGCTATGATCCCGTCACTGAAGCCGATCGTGCGGCCGAACGGGCCATGCGCGATATCTTGGCACGCGAACGCCCCAACGACGCCATCCTAGGCGAAGAATATGGGACTGCGGAAGGGACGTCCGGGCTCACCTGGGTTTTAGACCCCATTGACGGCACGCGGGGTTTTGTCTCCGGCACGCCGACCTGGGGCGTGTTGATCGCGGTCAGCAATGCGGATGGGCCGTTTTTCGGGATCATCGACCAGCCCTATATTCGTGAGCGTTTTGTTGGGCATAGCGGCCAAGCAGAGGTGTCGGGCCCGTCTGGCGTTCATCCGCTACGGACACGTGGGGCGCGTGCACTGTCACAGGCGACCGTTTTCACCACTTTCCCAGAAGTCGGGACGACATCCGAAGGGGCCGCCTTTGCCAAGGTGGCGCGACATGCGCGTTTGGCGCGCTTTGGGATGGATTGCTATGCTTATGCTTTGGTGGCCTCGGGGCAGGTCGATCTGGTCATCGAAGCGGGCCTGCAACCCTATGATATTCAAGCACCAATCGCCCTTGTCCAGGCCGCCGGTGGCATCGTTACCGACTGGGATGGCGGCCCCGCCCATCATGGGGGACGCGCTATCGCGGCGGCCAATGCCGATATTCACGCCGAAGCTTTAGAGTTTGTTAGGAATTGTCCGATATGACCGAACTGCTGATACGCAACGCTGATTATCTTTTGACGATGGATGAGACGCGGCGCGAATTGGTATCGGCTGATGTTTTGCTGCGCGATGGGGGTGTCGCAGCGGTGGGACAAAACCTGACAACTGAAGGGGAGGTGATAGAAGCATCAGGGTGCGTTGTTACGCCAGGGTTGGTGAACACCCATCACCACCTGTATCAAAGTCTGACGCGGGCGGTGCCGGGGGGGCAGGACGCGCTGCTGTTTGGCTGGCTTAAAACGCTTTATCCGATCTGGGCGCGGTTTACGCCGGATCACATGTATGTCTCGGCTCAGGTGGGGTTGGCAGAGCTTGCCTTGTCCGGCTGCACGTTAAGCTCGGACCACCTGTATATGTATCCGAACGGCAGCCGGTTGGAGGATACAATACACGCCGCGGCAGAGATCGGGATGCGGTTTCAGCCCACGCGCGGCGCGATGAGCATCGGGGAAAGCGACGGTGGGTTGCCACCTGACGCTTTGGTGGAACGCGAGGCTGCGATACTGGAGGATTGCATTCGTGTGATCGACGGTTTTCATGATCCATCGGCCTCTTCAATGTGTCGGGTTGGGATCGCGCCCTGTTCGCCCTTCTCGGTAAGTCGGGACCTGATGCGGGACGCAGCGCTGTTGGCGCGGGACAAAGGCGTGATGCTGCATACGCATCTTGCCGAGAACGAGGAGGATATCGCCTATTCATTGGCACAATTCGGCTGTCGTCCGGGTCAATATGCGCAGGATCTGGGCTGGGTCGGGCCCGATGTCTGGCATGCCCATTGCGTGAAACTCGACCCGAGCGAGATCGCGTTATTCGCGCAGACCAAGACTGGCGTTGCACATTGCCCCTGTTCGAACTGCCGCTTGGGCTCGGGGATCGCGCCCCTTCGTGCGATGCGCGATGCCGGGGTTCCCGTAGGACTTGGGGTCGATGGATCCGCAAGCAATGACGCCGGAAATCTTGTCGCGGAGGCTCGGCAGGCGATGCTTTTGCAGCGCGTTGCCGGCGGGGCGGATGCGATGAGCGCCCGCGAAGCGCTCGAGATTGCCACGCGCGGCGGTGCGGACATCTTGGGCCGCCCCGAATGCGGGCGGATCGAGGTGGGGGCGCGTGCAGACATCGCCATCTGGGACGTAAGCGGGATTGAAAGCGCCGGGAGTTGGGATCCTGCGGCACTGTTGCTTGCGGGGCCGACAACGGTCCGCGATTTGCTTGTTGAAGGGCGCAGCGTCGTGCGGGATGGGCAGGTCGTGACCATAGATCTACCCGCGCAGATCGCGCAGCAAAACAAGCTCGCGCGGGCGCTGCGGGACGCGATATAAACACGCGTGTCTCGATCTCGGGAGGAGGTAGAGGCGCGGGTAGCGCGAAGGCGGGGGGAGTTGACGGTATGAATATTCTACGCAGGCTGGCTTTGGCCGTGGCTCTGTTGATTGCCGCGATATTGCCTTTGCGCGCCGACCCACAGGCGGTTCAGATGTTGAATGCCATGCGCGCGCAGCAGGGGGTGGCCCCGCTGTCCTATGCACCGCGGCTAGAGGCCGCCGCACGGGCACATGCGATGGACATGGCGCGGCACGGGTATTTCTCGCACACGGGGCGCGATGGGTCTGGTGTTGGTGATCGGGTGCGGGCGCAGGGCTATCGCTGGTGCTATGTGGCCGAGAATCTTGCCAAGGGGCAGGGGGATCTGACGCAAGTCATGCGGGGATGGGCGCAGTCGGCGCCGCATTACCGCAATATGATGAGCCGGAATGCCACAGGTTTTGGCCTGTTTCAGGGGCCGGACCGGATTTGGGCAATGGTTCTGGCCGCACCCTGTTAGGATGGGCCCGAAGCCGTCTCGCAAGGCGCGCCTGCGGGACGCGCCGCGGGGAGTTTAAAGGCAAAATGAAGGAGGCTGGCGTCAGCCTCGGCGCACCCCGTTGACCCAGACGTCGCAGATCGCGCGGTCATCGCCCATCATGATTGTGGCGAAAAGCTGATCCCATATGCTGTGCGCATTGTCGCTGCGCTGCTTGATCGCGGGGGTGGAGGCGAGGTCGAGCACGGTGATGTCGGCCTCGAAGCCTTCGGCGAGTGTGCCGATCTTTTCGTGCAGATGCAGGCTGCGGGCAGAGCCGGCGGTGGCAAGCCATATCAACTGCGCTGCATGGGTGGGGGTGCCGCGCAGCTGGCCGATCTCATAGGCCGCAGCCATTGTGCGCAGCATCGAGAACGACGATCCGCCGCCGGTGTCCGTGGCCAAGCCAATCGGTATCTGCTGCGCGGCGATATGCGCCATGTCGAACAGTCCCGATCCGATGAAGGTGTTCGAGGTGGGACAATGCACCACCGATGCGCCGCTGTCGGCAAGGCGGTCGATCTCGCGCGGGGTCAGGTGGATGGCGTGGCCAAAGACGGCGCGATCGCGCACCAGCCCGTGTTCCTCGTAGGTGTCCAGATAATCGCGGGCGTGGGGCACAAGGTCTTGGACCCAAGCAATCTCGTCGACCTGTTCGCTCAGGTGCGTCTGCATCAGGCAGTCGGGGCGCTCCGTCCAGAGCGCACCCAAGGCCGCGAGTTGTTCCGGCGTCGAGGTCGGCGTGAAACGGGGCGTTATCGCATAGCTGGCGCGGCCTTTGCCGTGCCAGCGGTCGATCAGCATCTTGCTGTCGTCATAGGCCGATTGCGCCGTATCGCGCAGCCCCTCGGGGGCGTTGCGGTCCATGCAGGTCTTGCCCGCCACGATCCGCTGACCACGCTCTGCCGCCGCGTCAAATATCGCGTCGACGCTGGTGGGGGCGATGGTGGCGAAAGAGCAAACGGTGGTCGTGCCGTTGGCCAGAGTCAGATCCAGATAGCGCCCGGCGATGTCGCGGGCATAGGCGGGGTCTGACAGGCGCATTTCCTCGGGGAAGGTATAGCTGTTGAGCCAGTCAATCAGCCGTTTGCCCCAGCTCGCGATGATGGCGGTCTGCGGATAATGCACATGGGCGTCCACAAACCCCGGGCAGATCAGCCGGTCGCCATAGTCCTGCACCGTCGCCTGCGGGTGCGCCTTGCGCAGGTCGTCGGCGCGGCCCACGGCCTTGATCTGCGCGCCTTCAATCAGCACGCCACCGTCGCTGTCGATATGAACCGTCTCCTCCCACGGGTCAGAGAGGGGATTGCCCGTAAACCGGAGCGTTTGGCCGAGGAGGAGTGTTTGTGTTTTCATGCCGCCTGTCTAACCGCAGCCCGCCGTGCCGACAATCCGATAGCGCAGGGTTCCGCGCCATTGTATCCGCGCTGTGGCACGCTTATGGTCTGCGCAAAATCGCAAGTGGGGGCAGCCATGGTTGACGACGCACAGGAACTTGAACTCTCCCCCGACGCCGAGGATGAAGGCGAGGCATATCGGCTGAACAAAAAGGCCGTGGCGTCCATTCTCTATGCGGTGGAAATCGATGACGCCGCCAAGCTGACAGAACTGATGGAGCCGCTGCACGCGGCCGACATCGCCGACCTTCTGGAACAGATCAGCGCCTTTGAGCGGACCAAGCTGATCCGGCTGTATGACCGCGAGTTCGATGGCGAGATTCTGTCGGAGCTCGACGAATCGATCCGCGAGGAAGTCGTTGCGATTCTGACGCCCGAGGTGCTGTCGGACGCCGTGCGCGACATGGACAGCGATGATGTTGTCGATCTGATCGAAGACCTTGAGGATGCGCAGGCCGAGACCATTCTGGGGGCCCTGGAAGACGCGGACCGGGTCGCTGTCGAACAGGCGCTGACCTATCCCGAATATTCCGCTGGTCGTTTGATGCAGCGCGAAGTCGTGATGGCCCCCGAACACTGGACCGTGGGCGAGGCGATTGATCACCTGCGCGCCACGCCCGAGGAAGACCTGCCGGACCAGTTCTATCACATTGTCATGGTCGATCCGCGGTTGCACCCTGTGGGCAATGTCACCCTTGGCAAGCTGATGCGGTCCAAACGCGCCACCCCCATGCGCGACATTCTGGAGGATACGTTTCAGGTCATTCCCGCCCTGCGCGACGAGGGCGATGTCGCCTATGCGTTCAACCAGTACCACCTGATCTCTGCGCCCGTCGTCGATGACGAGGGGCGTTTGATCGGGGTGATCACCATTGATGACGCCATGTCGGTGCTGGACGAGGAACACGAAGAAGACATCCTGCGTCTGGCCGGTGTTGGCGAAGGGTCGCTGTCTGACCGTGTGATCGAGACAACCAAGCAGCGGTTGCCCTGGCTGGCGGTGAACCTGGTGACGGCCATCGCGGCCTCTATGGTGATTTCGCAGTTCGAGGCAGCGATCGCGCAGATCGTTGCGTTGGCGGTGTTGATGCCCATCGTGGCCTCTATGGGGGGGAATGCCGGTACGCAAAGTCTGACCGTGGCCGTGCGCGCCATCGCGACCCGGGATTTGACCGGATCGAACGTCTGGCGCGTGATCCGGCGTGAATGTCTTGTGGGGCTGGTGAATGGCCTGATTTTCGCGATCATCATGGGGATCGTCGGGATCCTGTGGTTCGGGTCACCCGCGCTTGGCTATGTGATTGCGACGGCGATGGTGATCAACATGGTCGTGGCGGGGCTTGCGGGGACGGGCATCCCGATCCTGCTGGAACGTTTTGGCGTGGATCCGGCCCTTGCCTCTGGTGCTTTTGTGACCACGGTGACGGATGTCGTGGGCTTCTTCGCCTTTCTGGGGCTGGCGGCGGCGGTCTTGCTGTGACGGATATGGCGGCG
>NZ_DGMH01000017.1:470-12186 GCF_002388305.1 Sulfitobacter sp. UBA4523 | reverse complement strand
AGATATGGCGGCGGTCAAGGCGGCAGCGCGCAAGGCGGCCTTCGCCCGCCGCAAGCCGCTGTTTGATGCTGCCAACGCTTCGCAAGCCGGCTATCTGAGCGAAGTGCTCGCGGGGTATCGCGGCGTCCCGCTGTCCGGTTTTCTACCTATCCGCACAGAGATTGACCCGCGCCCCGCCATGGCCGAGGCGGCGGCCCATGGCCCCGTGGGCGTGCCGGTGATCATGGGCGCGGCGCAGCCTTTGCGGTTTTCGCGCTGGACCCCGGATACCCCTTTGGTAGACGGTGCCTTTGGCGCTCAGATCCCCGCGGTCGAGGATTTCTTTGACCCGGAAATCGTGATCGTACCCCTGCTGGCGTTCAACCGGGCTGGCGGGCGTCTGGGGTATGGCGGCGGGTTTTATGACCGCACGCTGGAACAGTTGCGTGAGCGGCGGGCGACCTTGGCGATCGGTTTTGCCTTTGCGGGCCAAGAGATTGACGATCTGCCGCTTGAACCCACCGACCAGCCGCTTGATCTGATCGTGACAGAGACGGGCGTGATCGAGATCGCCTAGGCGCGCCCGCACCCCGCGCGCAAAAACCGCAGCTCCGCCCCTTGCCCTCGGGCGCTGCGCAGCCTAACGCTTGGGGCATGAAAATACTCTTCCTCGGCGATGTCATGGGCCGCGCGGGCCGCCGCGCAATCAGCGAAAACCTTCCCCGTCTGCGGACGGAATGGAAGCTGGATTTTGTGGTGGTGAACGGTGAAAACGCCACCTCTGGCATGGGGCTGTCTGGCAGCCACGCCAAAACGCTGCTGGACGCAGGGGCCGATTGTCTGACCTTGGGCGACCACGCCTTTGACCAAAAAGACATGCTGAGCTTTATCGAACAGGAGCCGCGTGTCATCCGGCCGCTGAATTTTTCGAAAAACGCACCGGGCAAGGGTGCGCGCCTGTTCACCGCCAAGAACGGGCGCAAGGTGCTGGTCACCCAGGCGCTTGGTCAGGTCTTTATGAAACGCCCCTTTGACGATCCGTTCTCGGCGCTTGAGCCTGTGCTCAAGACCCACCCTCTGGGCGGCATGGCATCGGCGGTGATTGTGGATATGCACTGCGAGGCGACCTCGGAAAAGATGGCGATGGGGCATTGGTGTGATGGCCGCGCCAGCCTTGTTGTGGGCACGCATACCCATGTGCCCACGTCTGACGCGATGATCCTGCCGGGCGGGACGGCCTATCTGACAGATGCAGGCATGAGCGGCGATTACCATTCGGTGATCGGGATGGAGAAAACAGAGCCTTTGCGCCGCTTCATCACCGGCATGCCCAAAGACCGCTTCACCCCCGCCAACGAAGAAGCGACCCTATCCGGCGTCTATATAGAAACCGACGACCGCACCGGCAAGGCGACCCGGATCGTGCCCGTGCGTCAGGGCGGCAAGCTGCAGCAAAGCGCGCCCTGACCGCGTTTCGGCTGGCGCGCTTTAGACCCGTATCCGGAATAGCGCAGGGCAGGCGCATCTGACGCTTGCCCCAAGGCGACGCTTGCCGTGGACGTTGCAATCAACGACACTGCAGTCTGATTTTCATCTGCCCAAGGCCGGATATACCTGAATGGACTTTCTAAACCTGTCGGATAGCACCTCTGCCATCCTGGCATTGACCGTCGTTGTGATCATGTTCGTCATGTTCCTGCGCGAATCCCTCCCGACCGAGGTCGTGGCGCTATCGGGGGCGGCCATCATGCTGGCGCTTGGCATCTTGCCCTATGACGATGCGCAGGCGGTGCTGCAAAACTCTGCCCCCTGGACCATTGCCGCGATGTTCATCGTGATGGGCGCGCTGGTGCGCACGGGCGCGCTGGATGTGCTGACGCGCATGGCCGAACGCTATGCCAAGACGCATCCGAAAACGGCGGTGGTGGGCGTGATCGTGGCGGTCATGGCGGCCTCGGCGGTGATGAACAACACGCCCGTGGTGGTGGTGATGATTCCGGTCGTGGTGCAGCTCAGCCAGACGCTTGGCACCAAAGCCTCCAAACTGCTGATCCCGCTGAGCTATGCGGCGATCATGGGCGGCTCCCTGACTCTGATCGGGACCTCGACCAACCTTCTGGTGGACGGTGTCGCACGGTCGCAAGGGCTAGAGCCGTTTGGCATTTTCGAAATCCTGCCCATCGGTCTGGTCGTCTGCGCCTGGGGTCTGATCTATATGGCCGTCTTCGCGCCCAAACTACTGCCCGCGCGCGACAGTATGGCGAATATGCTGTCCGACCGCTCCAAGATGAAGTTCTTCACCGAAGCCGTGATCCCGCCCGACTCCAACCTGATCGGGCGCGAGGTGCTTGACGTGCAGCTATTCAAACGCGAAGGCGTTCGGCTGATCGACGTGGTGCGCGGCGATCAGTCGTTGCGCCGCGATCTGGCCAGTGTCGAACTGCGGGTCGGCGACCGTGTGGTTTTGCGCACCCAGATGACGGAACTGCTCAGCCTTCAGGCGAATAAAGAACTCAAGCGCGTCGATCAGGTGTCTGCGGTGGAAACCTCGACCGTAGAGGTGCTGATCACGCCGGGCTGCAAGATGGTGGGCCGCACGCTGGGGGCGCTGCGTCTGCGCCGACGCTATGGGGTGTACCCTTTGGCGGTACACCGGCGGAACCAGAACATCGGTCGCCAGCTTGACGACCTCATCGTCAAGGTCGGTGACACGCTGCTGCTAGAAGGCGCGATGGAGGATATCCAGCGCCTTGCCTCGGATATGGATATGGTCGACGTCTCGCAGCCGTCGGCACGGGCCTTCCGGCGGGGGCACGCCCCGATCGCCATCGCGGCGCTGGTGGGGATCGTGGTCTTGGCCGCGCTGAATGTCGCGCCGATCCTGCTGCTGGCGGTGCTGGCCGTGGCGTTGGTCCTGGTCACGGGCTGTATCGACGCGGAAGAGGCCTTCAGCTTTGTCGATGGCCGACTACTGGCGCTGATCTTCTCGATGCTTGCGGTCGGGGCAGGGTTACAAAACTCCGGCGCGATCAGCCTGATCGTTGACAATATCGCGCCCTTCCTCGGCACGCTGTCGCCTTTCTATGTGATCTTCGCGGTGTTCCTGCTGACGACAACCCTGACAGAGATCGTGTCGAACAACGCGGTGGCGGTGATCATGACCCCGATTGCCATCAGCCTCGGGTCCGCGCTTGGCATGGACCCGCGCCCCTTGGTCGTGGCGGTGATGATCGCGGCGTCTTGTGCCTTTGCCACCCCCATCGGCTACCAGACCAACACGCTGGTCTATGGGCCGGGCGGCTACCGTTTCACCGACTTCATGCGCATCGGCATTCCGCTCAACCTGTCGATGTCGCTGCTCGTCTCCATGATGATCCCGCTCTTCTGGTAGCGCCGGACCCGCGCTTCCAAATGGCAAAAATCCCGGGGGTCCGGGGGCTGGCCCCCGGCTCCTCCAATGGGCGCGCGCGCTAAAGCGGCCAGAAGACCAGAATAGCCGGAATGGACACCGCGACGACGATGATCTCAAGCGGCAGGCCCATGCGCCAGTAATCGCCAAAGCTATAGCCCCCGGGACCAAGGATCAGCGTGTTGTTCTTATGCCCGATGGGCGTCAGGAACGCGCTCGATGCGGCGACGGCGACCGCCATCAGGAACGGGTCGGGCGAGACATCAAGGCTCGTCGCCATCTGGATGCCCACGGGGGCGGCGACGATGGTGGTGGCGGTGTTGTTCAGCACATCCGACAGGGACATGGTGACCAGCATCAGCACCGTCAGCACCACCCATGCGGGCAGCCCTTGGGTCAATCCGACAAGCGCGCCGGCAATCAGCTCCGTCCCGCCAGAGCTTTCGAGCGCCGCCCCCAACGGGATCATCGACCCCAGCAAGACGACGACCGGCCATTCGATATGGGTATAAAGCTCCGATAGCGGGACGATCCGCGCCAGCACATAGGCGATGACGACCAGCCCCAGGGCGACGGGCAGGTAGATCAACCCAAAGCTCGCCGCCGTGACCGCGCCGCCAAACAGGCCGATCGCCAGCCAGACCTTGTGGTTTTCGGTCACTGCCAACCCGCGGTCGGCAAGGGGCAGCACGCCCAGCCATTCGACCACATGGGACGCGGTATCGCGCGGCACGAGCAGCAGCAGAATATCCCCCACCTGCAGCTCGGTCTTGCGCAGTTGCGAGGTGATGCGTTTGCCGCGCCGCGATACCCCCAGCAGCACGGAGCGCTGCCGCCACGACAGGCCAACCGCCTGAGCCGACCGGCCGTTCAGGCGGGAATCGCTGGTGACCACGACCTCGATGATCTCGACCCCTTCGCCATCGGCGCGCAGACGGTCTTCGCGGTCGGCGTCGGCGACATGCAGGTCCAGCGTGCTGCGAAATTCGTCCAGCGCATCGGGCGTCGCCTCAAGCACCAGCGCGTCGCCTGCGCGCAGGGGCAGGTTGCGTGACTGGCCGTAGCGGCGCTTGCCGTCCCGGATCACCCCCAGCATGGCGACATCGGCCTTCTCGGCAGCGTCCTGAAGCTCTGCCAGACGTTTGCCAATCTGGGCATTGCCTTCGGGGATCGTCAGCTCTGCCAGATAGGGAGACAGGTCTTCGGGGCCCAGAACGTTGTTTTCGCGCTGCGGGATAAAACGCCAGCCGATCAGCGCGACAAAGGCCAGCCCCGCCGCCGCTGCAATCCCGCCCACAGGGGCGAAATCGAACATACGAAACGGTTCGCCAAGGGATTCCTGTCGGATCGAGGCGATGATGATATTGGGCGGCGTCCCGATCAGCGTCGCCATGCCGCCAAGGATCGTGGCAAAGCTCAGCGGCATCAGGCTCAACCCCGGTGACCGACCCGCTTTACGGGCGGTCTGGATGTCGACCGGCATCAGCAGCGCGAGGGCCGCGACGTTGTTCATGAAGGCTGACAGCACCCCGCCGATAACCCCCATCAGCGTGATATGCCCGCCAAGGCTGCGCGAGGCATCGACCAGGGTGCGGGTGATCAGCAACACCGCGCCAGACCGCGTCAGCCCCGCCGATACGATCAGCACCAGCGCGACCACCAGCGTCGCAGGGTGACCAAAGCCCGCAAAGGCATCCTTGCTGTCGACGACCCCCAGCACCACAGCAACCATCAGCGCGGCAAAGGCGACAAGGTCATAGCGGAACCGCCCCCACAAGAGCATGCCAAACACGGCGGCAAACAGGGTGAACAGGATGATTTGATCGGTGGTCATGAGCGTACCTTGCGTGAACTGCGACCAAAGCCCTAGCAGCCGCCTGCGCGCCTGTCTGCCCCAAACCCAGCCAAACCCGGCCATACCGCGCGCGTGCGCGGTGGCTTGTTCAGGCGCGTGGGCTGCCGTATAGAGAGCCAACCGAGAATTTTAGCATGTGAGGTCACCATGGCAGGTCACTCAAAATGGGCAAATATCCAGCACCGTAAGGGCCGTCAGGACAAACTGCGCGCCAAGGTGTTTTCCAAGCTCTCCAAAGAAATCACCATCGCGGCGAAGATGGGCGAACCCGATCCGGACAAGAACCCGCGTCTGCGTCTGGCGGTGAAAGAGGCCAAGGGCCAGTCCATGCCCAAGGACAACATCGAACGCGCGATCAAGAAAGCCGTCGGCGGCGAGGGCGAGGATTACGAAGAAATCCGCTATGAAGGCTACGGCCCCAATGGTGTTGCCGTCATCGTCGAGGCGATGACCGACAACCGCAACCGCACCGCATCGACCGTGCGGTCCACCTTCACCAAGAACGGTGGCAATCTGGGCGAGACAGGCAGCGTCGGCTTCATGTTCGACCGTAAGGGCGAAATCACCTATCCCGCCAGCGTTGGCGATGCCGACACCGTCATGATGGCCGCCATCGAAGCGGGCGCGGAAGACGTCGAAAGCTCGGATGACGGGCATGTCATCTGGTGCATGGATACCGACCTGAACGATGTCAGCACCGCGCTGGAGGCCGAGTTGGGCGAATCCGACAGCACCAAGCTGGTCTGGCGTCCGACCACCACGACCGAAATGGATCTGGAAGGGATGGAAAAGCTGATGAAGCTGATCGACGCCCTGGAAGACGACGACGACGTGCAGCGGGTCACCGCGAACTTCGAAGCCTCTGACGAGGTGATGGAGCAGCTGTAGCATTTACGCCCTGCCGTTGACCTATGTCGCGGCGGGGCTTTGCTTTGGCGGGGGCGGGTGTGTCACACCTCCGCGAGACACAAAAAAACCGCCCTGGCATAGCTGCGGGGCGGTTTTTTTGTGTCAGCGTTTGGGGCCGAATTTATCCCAAAAGGCGCGCCATGCGAAAAAGACCACCCCAGGCCGGTTTGGCCGTGGTGTCGCGCACGCGCTGCTGCGAGATAGAGGCGAGGACGCGTTTGACCTCGTTCAGGTGCCCCAAGGCCTTTGATCCGCCTGCGCTTGCCTGAACGCTCAGGATTTTGGACTGTGTGTGCAGGGCTGCTTCGATAAGCGCCAATTCATCTTGGCTGATTTCCAGCTTCTGTTTGTCGTCGAACATGACATTATTCCTTGGTTGTATGCGGGTCAGATAGGCGCTGTATCTGTGGTTCGCTAGTAGTAACGGGCCCAATCACGCAAATGTTTCGCGGCCGCAACAATAAAGTTGGGGTTGCAGGGGATGAAAATTTATTTTTGGGTGGGGTCCGGCGGTGCATCTTGCCCGAGACCGGCCCAGATTCCCGACGGAGCTTTTGACATATGACCGCCTTCTTTCCCGGCTTTGCCTTGGGCCTGACCTTGATTCTGGCTATCGGGGCGCAGAACGCCTTTGTCTTGCGCCAAGGCTTGCGGTTGCAGCATGTCTTTTGGGTCTGCCTGACCTGCGCCTTGTCGGATGCGGTGCTGATCGCCGCAGGGGTGGCGGGGTTCGGTGCGCTGGCAACGGCGGTGCCGTGGTTCGAAACGCTGATGCGCTTCGGCGGGGCGGCGTTCCTGATCTGGTACGGTTTCCAGAACGCGCGATCGGCTTGGCAGGGCGGCCATGCGCTGGCCGCTGACGGGGCCGCGCAAACCAGCCTGCGCCGCACGATCCTGACCCTGCTGGCGCTGACCTGGCTGAACCCGCATGTCTATCTTGATACCGTCGTGCTGCTGGGGTCCATTGCCGCGCAATATGAAAGCCGCCTTGCCTTCGGGGCAGGTGCGGTCACGGCGAGCTTTGTTTTCTTTTTCAGCCTGGGCTACGGCGCGCGCCTGTTGGGGCCGTTCTTCAGCAAGCCGCGCAGCTGGCAAATTCTGGATGGTGTGATTGCGCTGACCATGTGGGCGATTGCTTTGAGACTTCTGCTGATGTGACCTTGCCCTTGGGGAAGGGTTGGGGAATGTTGCGCCCATGACAACTGCACATCCCCAACGCCCCGTCACCGGTATCTTCTGGATGGTCGTGACCGGCCTGTGTTTCATTTGCGTGACCGCCTTGGTCAAACATATGGGCCCGCGCCTGCCGTCCTCCGAAGCTGCTTTTATCCGCTATGGCTTTGGCTTGGTGTTCCTGCTGCCCGCAATTGGCGCGCTGCGCGAGGCGAAGCTGTCGCGCCGACAATGGGCGCTTTTTTCGGTACGCGGCGGGCTGCATGGGGTGGGCGTTATCCTGTGGTTCTACGCCATGACCCGTATCTCTATCGCCGAGGTGACGGCGATGAACTATCTTGCGCCGATCTATGTCACCATCGGGGCCGCGCTGTTTCTGGGCGAGAGCTTGGCCCTGCGCCGGATCATTGCGGTCGTGCTGGGGCTGGTCGGGGCCGCGATCATCCTGCGACCCGGGTTTCGCGAGCTGACCGGCGGGCATTTCGCGATGCTGGTCGCGGCGGTGGTGTTTGGCGGGGCCTATCTACTGGCCAAAGTGCTTGCGGATGAGGTGCGCCCGTCGGTCGTCGTCGCGATGATGTCGCTGTTCGTGACGCTGTTTCTGGCCCCCTTCGCGCTTGCCAACTGGATCACACCCACGTGGGAAGAGATCGGAATCCTCGCCGCTGTCGCGTGTTTTGCAACCGCAGGCCACTATACCATGACGCTGGCTTTTGCCGCGGCACCGCTGACGGTGACCCAGCCGGTGACCTTCCTGCAACTGGTCTGGGCCACGGCGCTAGGTGCTGTCGTTTTTGCTGAACCCATTGATATCTGGGTCGTTCTTGGCGGGGCGGTGATCCTGGGGTCGGTGACGTTTATCACATGGCGCGAGGCGATGCTGAAACGCCAGATTACCCCCGCCACGCCAGCAACGAAATTCTAGCGACGCCGCCGGCTGGGATATGGCTAAACCCTGAGTTGATCCGCTCTCAGGTTTTTATTGACTTGTCAGTCAATGAACGTAGGTTTGATGGCCAGACGCTATCAAACCACTAAGGATTCTTTATGCCCAAAGTCGGAATGGAGCCTATTCGCCGCGACGCCTTGGTCAAAGCGACGATTGCCGAAATCGGTGCTGCCCAGTCACTGGATGTGACGGTCGGCCAGATCGCGCGCCGCGCGGGGATGTCCTCGGCGCTGGCGCATCACTATTTTGGCGGCAAGGATCAGATCTTTCTCGCGGCCATGCGCTATATCCTGACGGAATACAGCGCCGAGGTCCGCCGCGAGCTGCGTCTGAACAAATCCCCGCTGGGACGGGCCGAGGCGATCATCCGCGCGAGCTTTGATGAAAGTTATTTCGATCCGGCAACGGTCAGCGCCTGGATGACGCTCTATGCCTCCTCGCGGACCAATACCGAAACCTACCGTTTGCTGGTGGTGTATCAAAAGCGGCTGCGGTCGAACCTGACCTATGCGCTGCGCCCGATCTCGGGTGATCCGGCAGGGGATGCCGATACGCTGGCCGCCCTGATCGACGGGCTTTACCTGCGTGCCGCCTTGTCGGACGAGGGCAGCGCCCGTGCCGCCAGCGACCGCGCCCTGTCGGTGCTTCATATGCTTGTGGGGACCAAAGAATGACCCAGCCCAATATCCTGATCCTGATGGTCGACCAGTTGAACGGCACGCTGTTTCCCGACGGCCCAGCTGACTGGCTGCATGCTCCGAACCTTAAAAAGCTGGCGGCGCGGTCGACGCGGTTCAAGAACGCCTATACCGCCAGCCCGCTGTGCGCGCCGGGGCGGGCGGCGTTCATGTCGGGGCAACTTCCGTCGGCTACGGGCGTCTATGACAACGCGGCAGAGTTCGCGTCGAGCGTGCCCACCTACGCCCACCATCTGCGGCGTGCGGGCTATCAGACCTGCCTGTCGGGCAAGATGCATTTCGTCGGCCCCGATCAGCTGCACGGGTTCGAGGAACGCCTGACCACCGATATCTACCCCGCCGATTTCGGCTGGACGCCGGACTACCGCAAGCCGGGGGAACGCATTGACTGGTGGTATCACAATATGGGGTCGGTGACCGGCGCAGGTGTGGCTGAAACCAGCAACCAGATGGAATATGACGACGCCGTGGCCTATGAGGCGACGCGCAAGATTTACGACCTGTCCCGCGGTCTGGATCCGCGCCCGTGGTGTCTGACCGCCAGCTTTACGCACCCCCATGACCCCTATGTCGCACGCAAGAAGTACTGGGATCTGTACAACGATTGCGACCACCTGCTGCCCGAGGTGCCCGATCTGGGGTATGAAAATCAGGACAACCATTCGAAACGTATCTTTGACGCGAACGACTGGCGCAGTTTTGACATCACCGAACGCGATATCAAACGTTCGCGTCAGGCTTACTTTGCCAACATCAGCTATCTTGACGACAAGATCGGTGAGATCCTTCAAACGCTAGAGGACACGCGCCAAGAGGCGATCATCATCTTCTGCTCGGACCACGGCGATATGCTGGGCGAGCGGGGGCTATGGTTCAAGATGAGCTTTTTCGAAGGGTCGTCCCGCGTGCCGATGATGATCGCCGCGCCGCAGATGGCACCCGGTTTGCAGACCACGCCGGTCAGCAATATCGACGTGTGCCCCACAGTCTGTGATCTGGCAGGCGTGTCCATGGACGAGGTGATGGAATGGACCACGGGGCAATCGCTGGTGCCCATGGGGCAGGGGGTGGAACGCAGCGAACCCGTTGCGATGGAATACGCGGCAGAGGCGTCTTATGCGCCGATGGTGTCACTGCGCTACGGCAAGTGGAAGTTCAACCGCTGCGCCCTTGATCCTGACCAACTGTTCGATCTGGAAACCGATCCGCACGAGCTGACCAACCTTGCCGAAGAACCTGCCCATCAGGGCACGCGGCTCACCCTGTCGGCCAAGGCCGACGCCCGCTGGGATCTGGCCGCCTTCGATGCCGATGTGCGCAAAAGCCAGGCCCGCCGTTGGGTCGTCTACGAGGCGCTGCGCAAGGGCGGGTACTATCCGTGGGATCACCAGCCGCTGCGCAATGCGTCAGAGCAATACATGCGTAACCACATGGATCTGAACGTGCTGGAAGAAAACAAACGCTTTCCGCGCGGCGAATAGAACGACTGCCCAAGGGGTGCGGGCAACCAAACCAATAATGCACCCCCAACACGGAGGGACACAATGTTAACGACCATCATTTCGTTCGGGGTCATACTGGCTTTGGGCTTAACTATTTTCTGTACGATCAAGTGGTGGAACCTGCCGCTGACCGGCGTGACGCCGGTGCCGCTGTTCACCTTTATCGCGATCCTCTTCACGTCGGGGCTGGATGTGGGGCTGATCATGTTCCCGCTGGCCTTCGACTTCCCGCTTTATGCGGATACGGCGACCGAGCCGGCCTATGGATTCACCAACCCGCTGGCGCTTGAATTCGGGTTCTGGGGCTTTCTGATCTGGGCGTTCTACTTCCTGACGACCTTCTATTTCTGCGCCATCGAGCCGCGGGTGAAGTTCTTTGAAATCCCCGCGATCAAACTGCTGAACAACATCGTGATCATCACCACCTGCGCCTTCACCGGTGCGTTGTTCCTGATCTATATGCCCTATTACATTGCCGAGGTCGGCGACGGAGAGACGATCCTGCCGGTCTTCTACCTGATCTGCTTCCTCGTGATCCTGATTGCGGCTTTCAGCTCCACCGATCTGAAGTTCGTGCGTGTGCTGTCGGTCAGCTCGACCCTGCTGTTTCTGGCGCTGATCGCTTACATGTGGCTGAACGCCGGCATGGGGTTGGGCGAATTTGCCTCTAGTGCCAGCAACCTTGGCGGCTATTTCGCGAATATCCACAAGTTCATCATCCCGCTGACGGATTACCACGAATTCTACCTGTTCTGGTGGTTCGCTTGGTCAATCATGATCGGGCAGTTCGTCAGCCGCTTTGTCGGCGGGCTGAAGACATGGCAACTGCTGGCGTCCTTGCTGGTATTCCCGTCGATCCCCTTGGGGCTGTGGTTCTCGGTGCTGTATTACTACCACCTGAACGGCATCGGCACCGCGGGCTTCCCGAATTGGGCCATGACCATCGTGGGCATCGTGTTCGTGATCAACTCTTTCGACAGTCTGATCCGGCTTTACACCGATAACCTCAACTTCACGACCGAACGCTTTGGCACCGTGTCTTACGTGCTGGCCAACGCCATCGGCCTGTTTGTGCTGACCCTGCTGTTCCAAAGCCAATGGCTGCAGATCCAGTGGGTCGGGACCATCGTGATCGGCATCTACCTGCTGGCGCTTGGCTATATGTTCTTTGTCAAACGCCGTCACCTGCACGGGCTGGATGGCAACGCCAATATCCCGGCCGAATAACCCTTAAACCTAAGC
>NZ_DGMH01000017.1:0-345 GCF_002388305.1 Sulfitobacter sp. UBA4523 | reverse complement strand
CCCCGCCATACGGGCGGGGCCCAACCGAAAAGAGAGACCTATGCAAACGCAACCCACCGCCAGCCATTTCATCAACGGCGAATATGTCGAAGATACCAACGGCACCCCGATCGAGGTGATCTATCCGGCCACGGGCGAGGTCATCGCGACCGTCTATGCCGCCACGCCGGAAATTGTGGAAAAAGCCATCACCGCCGCGCGGGACGCGCAGGCTGCTTGGGCCGCGATGACCGGCACCGAACGGGGCCGTATCCTGCGCCGCGCTGCTGACATCATGCGCGAACGCAACCACGATCTGTCGATCCTCGAGACCTATGACACCGGCAAACCCTATCAGGAAACCTC
>NZ_DGMH01000069.1:35183-35512 GCF_002388305.1 Sulfitobacter sp. UBA4523 | reverse complement strand
GGCGGGGTGCGCAGATCGATCCATTTGTCGCCGATCTGGAATGCGCAGCAGACCGAACATCGCGTGGTATCGTAGTATTCCTCGAAGGCGCTGACCGTAGGGTGAGGGGGGCTGGTGATCGCGTGGACAAGCATACTGCCGATGGTCAGGCTATCGTCGGGGGAGGGCCAGATCGTCAGCCGGTACAACCGCCGCACATCCGGCCCGTCACAGCGGTAAAGGATACTGAACAGTTGCTGTTCGAGCCGGCAGGCCTGAAACACGCCGAACAGATAGGTACGGGTGTTTGCCCCTTCGACAAAATCCCAAATCTCCCGCCCCAGCACATG
>NZ_DGMH01000069.1:32285-35039 GCF_002388305.1 Sulfitobacter sp. UBA4523 | reverse complement strand
TCTCCCGCCCCAGCACATGGGTGGAGGTCGCCCCCGGCGCGTCATTCTCTATGGCGAAGGCGTCCCATTCGGACCCGACAGAGATGATCCGATCCTGGCTGTCCACGACATAGCTGTTTGTTTTGAGGTCCAATGAAAATGCCTTTGGAAAAATTTCAGGTCATAAACAGGATCATCGTTACGCTAGGTCATCATATGCGCGAAACCGGCGCTTGCCCAAATATTTATCGTTAGAATTTAAAGTACCGCGCCCCTCTGCGCCTCAAGCCGTCTTCTGGATATCGGTCGCGCCGGTGCAGGGCAGCGTCAGACTGAAGGTGCTACCGACGCCCAGTTTGCTTTCAAGTGACAGCGATCCGCCGTGCAGCTCTGCCAGCTGCTCGGAGATGGCCAGCCCCAGCCCCAAACCGCCGTTTTGCCGTGTCATGGACCCGTCAACCTGTTGGAAACGCTGGAACACGCGGCTGGCGTCCTCCTCTGCGATGCCGTTGCCGGTGTCGGTGACGCTGAACACGATCTCGTCGGCGGAATGTAGCATCGAGAGGTGGATTTTGCCTTCGCTGGTGAATTTGATCGCATTTGTAATCAGATTGTACAGGATTTGTTTGACGCGCACCTTATCCGCTACGGTGGCAGCAGGGCCGTCGCCGGCATAGGTGAGGGTCAGCCCTTTTGCCTCTGCGGCGGGTCGCAGTTCTTGGGTGACGGTGCGGGCGATCTCGTCCAGCTGGGTGGGGGCCATGTCCAGCTCTAGCTGGCCGCGGGACACTTTGGTCCAGTCCAGCAGATCTTCGACAAGGCGGATCATATGCTGTGAGGATTCCGCGATTCCGGCACCCTGATCGGTGATGAACTTCTGATACTCTATCGCGGCGGCAGCCGATTTCGGACAGCCGCTGCCATCGGCGGTCAGCGCCGACATCAACCGCTGCGCCTGAGGCATCTTATCGCTGTGCCGCATGAACGACGCACGGCCAAAGATCACGGTCAGCGGGGTGCGCAGCTCGTGCGATACGTTGTTCAGGAACTCGGTCTTCTCGCGGTCGGCGGCTTCAGCGGCTTCTTGCGCGCGCTTCTCGGCGGTCACATCTGTCCAGATGCCGACGGTATAGCCGTGGGGGGTCTTTGCCTCTGTCACCTTGAGCCAGTTGTCGTTGCCGATGTCTTGCAAGAACGCCTGACCCGGATTGCGGAAACGTTGCAGCCGCTCGCGTACCCAGGCCTGTTTGCTTTTCGATCCGCTGAGGCTTTCGGTGCGGTTGGCCCAGTTGACCACCAGCTCTCCCATGGTGGCACCGGGGACGATCAGATCGGCGATCTGGGGGTGATAGTCGCGGTACTTCTGGTTCACCACCATCACCCGTTCCTTGTCGTCAAACGCGATAAAGCCTTCGTCGATCGCGTCGATGGCCTCGGCCAGCAGGGCGTGGGCGTTGGTCTGGTTCAGCGCCATCCGGCGGAAAGCCAGCAGCACGCCCAGCAGGAATATGGCGGAAATGAGGGCGAAACCCACCAGGTTCCGACTTTGTGGTGAATAGGCCGGCCATCCCGCGGCGGGGCGCACGGCGGCTTCCCATGTGGTGCCCAGAACGTTGAACGTGGTCACGACGGGCTTGTCTTTCAGCGCGCTCAACCGGTGATCGGGCAGGGCCTCTACCAGACCGGAGGCTTTAAGCGGGTGCAACTCGAAACTATATTGTTCGGGGTCCGAGAAATCATGTTGCGGGGCTTGCAGCAGACCTTCCTGATCCATCACGACAGAGATGACGCCCCAGAATTGATCGGTGTTCAGCTCGGCGTTCGGCAGGAACACAGGGTAGTGCATGATGTAGCCGGTACCGCCCTGCACAAGGTTTACGCGGTCATCCACCACGGGCGCGCGGGTGCGGTAAGCTTGGGCCACACTCGCCATCTGGGCGGGCAGTTGCCAGTATTTGACACCGATCGTCTCGCGGTTATCGGTTTGCGGGAAACTGTGTGTAATCGACAGGTTAGGGGCCAAAGCGACGGCGATCACGTCAGGGTTGTGTCGCTGCAGGTCGCTCACGGTACGCGCGATCTGACGCTCGTTGATCTCACCCGCCACGGCAAGCGTATTCTCGATGTTCTTGGCCACCAGCACGGCTTCGAAGAAACGCAGCTGGATCTGGTCGGCGACCGAATGCAGCGCCTGCTCCACCTCAAGGCGCAGCGCGGCGAGGTGATTGTCGCGGTCGAGTTTCACAATAGAATAGGCAATCCCGCCGATACTTGCGAGCAGGACAATCGTCAGAACGACGAATACCTTAGAGGCTAAATACCCCGTGAACTTATTGAGCAAAGTGCCACCCTCTTCCGTCCAGCCAGGCCGCCGCACGACTTTCTGTCGTTGCTGGTTTGCCTGCCTTTGTCCCCTTTATTGACTGCATCATTGTTTATCGAACGGACAAAATACGGGCGCAATCGAGGCATTTTGTAGACTTTTGCGCAAAGCGGTCATGCCGGTTACTGTCAGGTGTTTTCGGGGGTGATCACGGGGGTGCGATGCTGTCGAAGCGCTAGGGCGAGCCCGTCCTTGGGGGCTGCATCGGTGATCAGATGGCCCAGATGCTCAAGCGGGGTTACCTGCGTCAGGTGACGTTTGCCGAACTTGCTGGCATCAATCAGGAAATGCGCGGCGCGGCTTTGGTCCAGCATGGCGCGTTTCACCTCGGCAAAGCCTGCGATGGCCTCGCTCACGCCGGTTTCATCCAGCGCGGAGGCCCCAAGAAAACA
>NZ_DGMH01000069.1:31794-32092 GCF_002388305.1 Sulfitobacter sp. UBA4523 | reverse complement strand
GGTCAGCGCGGCCTCTGCATTCATATAGTCGCCGGGGGTCATGATCACCCGCACCCTGTCGGAGGCCCCCAAAATCATCGCGACCTGCAGGCTGTTGGTTAATACCGTCGCCGTCACGCCGGAAAGGGTCAGCGCCCGCGCGAATTCCATCATCGTGGCACCTGCGTCGATCATCAGCGTTTGCCCGTCTGTCACCCGTTTTGCGGCAAGCTGCGCCATCTGGCGGCGTTCATCCACATGTTCGCGCTGACGTTCATCCAGCACGCTTTGCGCCCCCGGCGCGCGGGGCGAGGCCCCG
>NZ_DGMH01000069.1:11200-31638 GCF_002388305.1 Sulfitobacter sp. UBA4523 | reverse complement strand
GGGGCGAGGCCCCGCCGTAGGACTTCTGCAAAAGCCCCTGCGCGCTGAGCTCGGCAATATCGCGGCGTACGGTTTCGGTGGTCACATCAAAGCTGGCCGCAAGGTCCGATACCCGCACATGCGGGGCAAGGCGCAGTTCCAGCAATATTTGCGCGTGGCGCTCTGCTTTGCGCAGGTTTCGGCGTTCCGTTCCGGTATCCATTCTGCGGTTCCTTTCGGCGGTCGAGGCGATGCAACCGACCGTCATTATTTGGCACTTGCCAAATTATTAGGCGGAAAATGTTGCGAATCGAAAGCTTCAATGCTCGTATCGCGTAATTAATCGTGCAGTACACTCTGTGCGGGTATTCTCGGGGAGGAGAAACAAGATGATCAAACGCAGCTTTATCACGGCGGGCCTGATGGCCGCTTTTGCCATGACCGGCACCACCGCATTGGCCGAAGAATGCGCCGAGCGCGGCGCGCTGGACGCCATGTTCTGTGACGCCAACGGCGATCTGGTGGCCGACGCGCCCACGGACGAAAGCATGCTCAAAGACCCGTCGACGCTGGTCTTTGCCTATACACCGGTCGAAGATCCCGCGATCTACGAAGACATCTGGACGCCCTTCATCGACCACCTGTCCGAGGTGACCGGCAAGAAGGTGCAGTTCTTTGCTGTGCAATCCAACTCTGCCGAGGTAGAGGCGATGCGCTCGGGCCGCCTGCATATCGCGGGCTTCTCGACCGGACCCACACCCTTTGCTGTGAACCTTGCGGGCGTTGAACCCTTCGCGATCATGGGTTCCGAAGACGGGCAGTTTGGCTACAAGCTGCAGGTCTACACCCAAGCCGACAGCGATATCAAAGAAATGGCCGACCTTGCTGGCAAACGCGTCGCGCATACATCGCCCACGTCGAACTCCGGCAATCAGGCACCGCGCGCGCTGTTCCCTGATCTGGGCGTCGTGCCGGATCAGGACTACGAGGTGACGTACTCGGGCAGCCACGATCAATCCATGCTGGGTGTGGTCGCGGGTGACTATGATGCGGCACCGGTAGCGTCCGAAGTGGTGGACCGCATGGCGGAACGCGGGCTTTATGACCCTGCCGAGGTGCGTATTGTCTGGGAAAGCGATCCGTTCCCCACGACATCCTACGGCGTGGCCCACGACCTGACGCCCGAGCTGAAGGACAAGATCAAGGAAGCCTTCTTTAGCTACGATTTCACCGGCACCGCATTGGGCGAAGAGTTTTCGGGCGTGAGCAAATTCGTCCCGATCACCTATAAAGACCAATGGGCCGTCATTCGCCAGATCCAGTCCGCCAACGGTGTTGAGTACACGCCACAAGGCCTTGCTGCTGAATGATTTTCCCGTCGAGGCCGGTCCCAATGGGCCGGCCTCACGCATAAGGTATCCTACATGTTGAAAATTACTGACCTCGTCAAACGCTACGGCTCTGGCGATCCGGTCCTCAAGAATCTTGACCTCACCATCGAGGGCGAAAGCGTCGTGTCGATCATCGGGTCTTCTGGTGCGGGCAAAAGCACGTTGCTGCGTTGCATCAACCGTTTGGTTGAACCCACCTCCGGCACGATCGAGCTGAACGGCACCGACCTGACCCGCCTGCGGGGCAAGAACCTGCGTGCCGCTCGGCGCAAGATCGGGATGGTGTTTCAGGGGTTCAACCTCGTGGATCGTCTCACCGTGATGGAGAACGTCCAGTCGGGCCGTCTGGGGTATATTTCAACATGGTCCGCCATCACGCGGCGCTATCCCAAGCAAGACATCCGCCGCGCTTACGAGTTGATGGAACGGGTCGGCATCGCCCATTACGCCGACACCCGCGCCGATCAGCTGTCGGGCGGTGAACGTCAGCGTGTCGGCGTGGTCCGCGCCCTGATGCAGGAGCCCGATATCCTGCTGGCGGACGAGCCTACCGCATCGCTTGACCCCAAGACATCGGAACAGATCATGGGCCTGCTGCGCGACCTGTCGCGCGAGCTCAAGCTGCCGGTGCTGATCAACATCCACAATGTGAACGAGGCCAAGGAATACACCGACCGCATCGTCGGCATGCGCTATGGCCGGATCATCTTTGACGACAAGCCCGACATGCTGGACCCCGCCGCGATGGAGGCGATCTATGCGGGCAGCCCCCATGCCGACCGCAGCGGCGGTCCGGATGACAAGGCAGCCGCATCATGACCGCGCCGCGCGACACTTGGGTCAAGCCACCCTTCATCGCCAATCCGGCGCTCCGCTGGGCCGTGTATCTGGGGGCCATCGGCTATTTCGGCTGGGTCGGGCTGACCATGCCCATCGACTGGGACCGCGTCGCCGAAGGTATCGGCCGCGCCGGCAAGATCTTTGGCGGGGCCTTTCCCCCGAGCTTTGAACGCAGCGGTCTGCTGATCGACGGGTTTCTCGAAAGCCTCAAGATCGCGGTGCTGGCCACGGCGCTTGGCGTGCTGCTGTCGATCCCCATCGCCTTTATGTCCGCGCGCAATGTGGCCCCCAAGCCGGTGTTCTATCTGGGCCGCGCCCTTATCATCATCGCACGCAGCTTCCATCCGGTCATTGTCGCGATCCTTTTCGTCAAGGCCGTCGGCTTCGGGCCGTTCGCCGGAGTGCTGACCCTGACCGTCTATTCCATCGGCTTTGTCGCCAAGATGCTGGCCGAGCGGATCGAGGAGATCGACTTTGGTCAGGTCGAGGCCATGCGCGCCGCCGGTGCGCCGTATTTCTCGACGCTGTCCTATGCGATCTTCCCGCAGATCATGCCGCGCCAGATCGGGCTGACCATCTACCAGCTTGATTCCAACCTGCGGGCCTCTGCCGTGGTGGGGATCGTGGGGGCAGGGGGCATCGGTGCGACGCTCGCCAATGCCTTCGGCCGGTATGACTATGATTTTGCCCTTGCCATCACCATCGTCATCGTCGGGGTGATCCTGTTCTCCGAGGCCGTCAGCGGCGTCATCCGAAAGCGTATCCAATGACCTCACTTTCTACGCAATTCGGGCGCGACGAGTGGTCCCGCTTTACGTTCAAGCAACGTATGACGCGCTATGCGATCTTTCTGGGCTGTGCGCTGGCCATCGCTTGGGCGCTCACCTCGATAGAGGTGATCTGGCCGTGGGTCTGGGGTGCCCCTGAACAGATCGCCGATCTGTTTGGCCGGATGTATCCGCCGGACCCCAGTAATCTGGAAACCATCCTCAAGGTGCTGTGGGACACGGTGAACATCGCGACATTCGCCACCACCTTTGCGGTGCTGCTGTCGCTGCCGGTCGCCTATATCTCGGCGCAGAACACCACACCCAACCGAGTGACCCTATGGCTCGGGCGGCTGATCCTTGTGACCTCGCGGTCGGTGAACACGATCATCTGGGCGCTGCTGTTTGTGGCGATCTTCGGGCCCGGTGTTGTGGCCGGCATCGTGGCGATCATGTTCCGCTCTATCGGGTTCATCGGCAAACTGCTGGGCGAGGCAATCGAGGAGATCGACACACGCCCCGTCGAAGCGCTTGAGGCGACGGGCGCGTCGCGCTTCAAGGTGATCTTCTATGCGATCGTGCCGCAGGTCATGCCGACCTTCTGGGCGGTGGCCATTCTGCGGTGGGATATCAACCTGCGCGAATCCACCGTGCTGGGTCTGGTGGGCGCAGGCGGCATCGGGATCATCCTGCAAGGCGCCATCGATACGTTCAACTGGCCCGAGGTCGCGACCATCCTGCTGGCGATCATCGCGCTGGTGGTGGTGGGGGAAGTCATCTCTGCCTATCTGCGCCGCCGTATCCTGTGACCCAGAATATCGGCGTCGACCCGCAAAGCGCCTTCGCGCGCTATCTGCAAATTGCCGACCGTCTGCCGCGCACCGCGGCGGGCGGTCTGGCGGAAACGGGCGTGTTCACCGACCTTGCGGCGCGCTTCGATCTGATCCTGTTTGACGCCTATGGCGTGCTGAACGTCGGCGAAACCGCGATCCCCGGTGCGACCGATACCATCGCGGCGCTGCGCGCGGCGGGCAAGGCGGTTGGCGTGGTGTCAAACTCCGCCGCCTATCCCAAGGCGCATATGATGGCGCGCTACGCCCGTCTGGGGTTCGATTTTTCCGCCTCCGAGGTGACCACCAGCCGCGAGGCGCTGACCGCGCATATCGCGGGGCTGCCGCCGTGCCGATGGGGCGTGATGATCAACCCCGCCGTCGATCTGGGGGAACTGGCGACACTGAACACGACTGTGCTGGGGGATGACGCCGAAAGCTACGATGCGCAGGACGGGTTCTTGCTGGTGGGCGCAGACGGCTGGACCGACCGTCGGCAGACATTGCTGGAGGCGTCGCTGAAACGCGCGCCCCGTCCGGTGTTGGTGGGCAACCCCGATCTGGTGGCACCGCGTGAAACGGGCCTTTCGCGGGAACCGGGCTGGTTTGCGCACCGGCTGGCCGATCGCACAGGTGTGATGCCTGTGTTTCTGGGCAAGCCGTTCGGGCAGGTCTTTGACATCGCCCTCGGCCGGTTCAATCGCGCCCTGCGTCCCGAACGGGTGCTGATGGTCGGCGATACGCTGCATACCGATATTCTGGGCGGTGCGCAGGCGGGCTTTGCCACGGCGCTGGTCACGGGCTATGGCGCGCTCACGGGGCTGGATGTGACGGATGCCATCGCGCAGGCTGGTCTGTCGCCCGATTTCATCGTCCCCAACATCTGACGCCCGCGCCCCTGCGCATCGGCGGATCATGACCCCGCGCGCGATATCACGGTTTATTTTGTGGCCCCCACAGGCTACCACCGGACCCGAGGCTATCAGAACAAGGGCAAGAAAAATGCGCAAAGCAGTGACCGCCGCCATATCGGCAATCGTGATCGCGACCACCTTGGGGGCTACCCCCGCTACCGCAGGATCGCTGGGCCGTTTCGAGGTAACGGGCGTGGGGGAGGATGACATGCTCAAGATGCGGGCAGGGCCGGGGACGGGGTTCATCGTGCTGCTTGGCCTACCCAACGGCACCATATTGCAGGTGCATGACTGTCAGCAAACCGGCGGCACGCGCTGGTGCGAGGTCTCGCTTGATCAGGCCCGCCGCGTGCGCGGTCACGTGTCTTGGGCCTATCTGCGCAAACTTCGGTAACGCGGGCGGCGCAGGGGCGCCTTTGCGGTTTGTCGCTGGCGCGTCGATTTCTGAATAGTTGATTGTTAAAGTCAGGATTGCGCCTTGTCGTGATCTTTGCTAGGCACGGCGCAATCGCGCTGTGCCAAAAGGGCTGTTTTCCCGCTGCGCCGCGCCCGAGCCAAAGGTGCCCATAGCGCCTTAGCCAAAAATCTTATCGTCATTTCTCACGGTCAGGAGGTCCCATGTCCCGTTTCCGAACCGCTATTCTATCGCTGTCCCTTGTGATCGCAGCCCCGCTGGTCGCCGCGCAAGAGACCGATATCAAGGATCAAATCTCGGTCGAGCTGAACGCGGTAGAGACCACCGAAGATGCCTGCAAGCTGACCTTCATGATCACCAATGGCTTGGAGGCACTGGTCGACAAGATCATCTACGAGGCGGTGCTGTTTGACACCGACGGGCAGGTGGACCGGCTGACGCTGTTTGATTTCGGCACCCTGCCACCGGCCCGCCCGCGCGTGCGCCAGTTCGTCGTGCCGCAAACCACCTGCGAAGGGCTGGGCCGCATCCTGTTCAACGGGGCCAACGCCTGCGAGACGGGCGGTAGTGCCAGCGGCGTCTGTGACACCGGCCTGCTGCCTACATCACGCACGTCAATCGAGGTTCTGGGCTGATGGATATGTTCTCTGCACTGATCGCGTCGTTCCGCCAGATCGCCGAGACCGGCGGGCCGGTTGTTGTTGTCCTGATGGGCGTCGCCGTGCTGACGCTGACGGTGGCGATCTATAAGGTCTGGCAGTTCTGGCGCTCTGCCGTGGGGCGGCACAAGGCGCTGACCGAAGCGGTAGAGGCATGGGACCGTGGCGACAAGCCCGCCGCCCGCGAGGCTTTGGGCCGATCGAAAAGCTACCTCGCCCCCGTGATCAAGATGGCGATGGTGTCGAACGGCAAGGGCAGCGGCGCAGGCGTAGAGCGTTTGCAAGCCGAGGCAGAGACGCGTTTTGCCAAGCTCGAAACCGGTTTCCGCCTGCTCGATTCCGTGGCGCAGCTGGCCCCCTTGTTGGGCTTGTTCGGTACGGTTCTGGGCATGATCGAGGCGTTCCGGTCGCTGCAAGCCGCCGGATCGCAGGTCGATCCGTCGATCCTTGCGGGCGGTATCTGGGTGGCGCTGCTGACCACGGCTGTCGGTCTGGTGGTGGCGATGCCCACGGCCCTGATCCTCAGCTGGTTGGAACAGCGGATGGAGGCAGAGCGGGTGATCGCGGATAATGCGATCCTCACGGTGCTGAACCCGTCCAACGACGTGCCAGCCCCTGCCGCCGCGACGCCAGCGCCGACGCCTGAAATGGTCGCCGCACATGGCTAGGCCGCGCACGCGCAGACGGCGGCTGTCGATGACCTCTCTGATTGATGTCATCTTTCTGCTGCTGCTGTTCTTTATGCTGACCTCGACCTTCTCGAAGTTCTCCGAGGTGCCGCTGGCCGCTGCCGGTTCGGGCGCGGTCGCGCAGGCCAGCGATGCCAAGCCGGTGTTCTTGCAGCTTGGCCCCGATACCCTGCGCCTGAATGGCGACGAAATCGCATTGGACGCGCTGGCCGGATCATCCTTGGCCGAGGCCGAGAAGGGCACCGTGCTGCTGGTCTCGCTCGGGGCGGATGTGGACGCGCAGCGGTTGACGGATGTGCTGGTCAAACTGCGCGAGATGCCTGCCTTGCAGGTGTCGGTCTTGGGGGGCTGACAGATGCGCCGATTTGCCAAATCCAAACCGCAGCGTGAACCGACCATCGCGTTGATCAATATCGTCTTTCTGATGCTCGTCTTCTTCATGGTCGCGGGCACGCTGGCGCAGCCGCTGGACCCCGATCTGAAACTGGTCGAGACCCGCGCGCTTGAGGGTCAGGCCCCGCCGGACGCCTTGGTGATCTACCCCGACGGGCGCTTGACCTATCAAGGCGCGGAGCAGGTGGATGCCGCGTCCTATGTCGCCAGCCTGTCTGACGAGGACCGCGAGATCATACGCCTTGTGCCGGATCGCGCCTTGCCCGCCAAAACGCTGGTCACGCTGACCCGCGACTTGCGCGCGGCGGGGGCGCAAAAGGTGATGCTCGTCACGCAAAGGGCACTGCAATGATTTCGCATTCTCCTACAGCCAAAGGGGTCTCTTTCGCCTTGGCGGTCGGGATCGTCGCGGGGGCGGTCACCATCGGGCTGCCGCAAGATGAGATCGCGATCGAAGGAGGCGGTGCGCCGGTCGAGGCGATGATGGGCAGCAGTTTCGAGGATATGGCCGTGGGCACGCTCACGCCGGAACCGGCAGAACCAGCAGAGACGCCCGTGGCCGAGGCACCTACCGCCGCAGAACCCCTGCGCCCCACCACAGCAGAGCAAACCCCGCCGGAGCAGGCCGAGCCGGTCACCCCGCCGGAGCAGGCGCAGCCCGTGACCCCGCCCGATGTGGCAGCGGTGACGCCTTCGGCCCCCGCAGCACCCGCCGCTTTGGCACCCACACCGCTGGCCGTGCCCCCCTCCGAGAGCGCGCAAGTCGCGCCACCACCCGAAACCCTGCGGGCGCAAGACCCCGACAGCGACGCCCCCGTCCTGTCGCGCCGCCCCATGCGCAAGAACCCTGAAACCGCTGCCAAGATCGCTGAGGCCCGCGCCAAGCAAGAGCAGGCAGAGCGTGAACGCCGTCAGGCAGAGCAGCAAGCCGCAAAGAGGAAAGCAACGCAGCAAGCCGCCGCACGTGGCAATGCGCAGCGCAATGCGACCAAAGGGTCTTCGTCGGGCCAAAGCACATCGGCCAAATCCACGAGCACCGGCAAACGCCAAGCCGCCGCATCGGCGCAAGGCAATGCCGCCGCCAGCAACTACCCCGGTCAGGTCATGCGCCGCATCTCGCGTGCGGGCAAGCCGCGGGTCCGCACCACGGGTACCGCGACGATCTCTTTTGCCATCTCCAGCAATGGCGGGTTGGCTTCTGTGTCAGTCGCACGGGGGTCCGGCTCTGCCGCGCTGGACCGGGCGGCGGTATCGGTGATCCGCAAGGCCGCCCCTTTCCCGCGTCCCCCCGCTGGCGCGCGGCGGCAGTATTCCATCAAGATCAAAGGGCAATAGGCGGGGCGTTCAGCCCCCTGCGCTTTGCTTGAAGTGCAGCCGTCGCGGCGGCATCAGCCCTTATATACTGGCCATTTCCGCCGGATTGGTGCCCTGCAAGCTGTTGTTTCCCATGGTAAAAAAGACCGGTAATTTTTCTTGGTTACCACCAGTATAACGTAAACACGCCTCAAATCTGCCGTTTTCTCCGCCGATTAACTGTCCGGTAATCAACAGGTAGAGTGCGCCGACATGTTCAAAGTAGCCCATACGATCCATCATGATCACGACCTTGGTCTCGTGCTTCTGGCCGGGCTGCTTTGCGCCTTTGGCTGCTGGGTGGTGTCGCGTTTGTATCAGCACGCCTTGGGGCGACCGCGCAGGCAGGCGCTGATCTGGTACTTCCTCACGGCGATCACGGCGGGCGTTGCGGTCTGGTGTACGCATTTTATCGCAATCCTGGCGTATCAGCCTTCGGCACCGGTAACCTTTAACCTGCAACTGACCTTTGTCTCGCTGTTGATCGCGATTGCAGGGTCGACCGTGGGCATCATGGTGGCGGGCATGTTCCGGTCGCTCGCGAGCACGATCATCGGCGGCACGATCTTTGGCGTTGCGGTATCGGCGATGCACTACACCGGCATGGTGGCCTACCGCGTCGAAGGTGTGGTGACCTGGGACCGTGGCTACCTCATCGGGTCTGTTATTCTGGCGGTGGTCCTGTCGACTGCCGCGCTGTATCTGGGCAGCCGCAGCGCACGGTGGAGCGGGCTGCAAATGACCGGCGTCCTGACGCTGGCCATCATCGGGCTGCATTTCACCGGCATGGCCGCGTTCAGCGTGGACTGCATCGGGCTGAAACCCGGCTATACCAACCCCGAAGAATACAAGCTGCTGGCACTGGTGATCGCAGGCACGGCGACGACGATCACCCTTGGCGGTCTGTTCACCTATTTCATCGAAAACCGGACCCGCATGGAAAGCATCGAGGAGTTGCGCAAGGCCCGCGACGCTGCCGAAGGGGCGAGCCGCGCGAAATCCGAATTCATGAGCGTTCTCAGCCACGAATTGCGCACGCCGCTGACCATCGTGATCGGCTATGCGGGCTTCCTGACCAAGCTCAAGACCACGACCACGGCCAAACTGTCGCCGGGTGAGCCGATCACCGAAAAACACTATAATATCATCGGGGATCAGGCAGAGCTTTACGGCCAGCGCGTCAAATTCGCGGGCAACCACCTGCTGACGATCATCAACGATATTCTCGACTATACCAGCATCGAGCTGAACGACATCAAACTGGCCAAGACGACATTCCCCACACGGGCGCTGCTGGCGCAGGTCGAGGACCAGTTTCAGGGCATGGCGCAGGGCAAGGATGTGACCCTGCATATCCCCGACGGCAGCCTTGACGTGATCGCCGACCGTGGCCGCTGCTTGCAGATCCTGATCAATCTGGTGGGCAATGCGCTCAAGTTTTCCAAAGGCAAGGATATCTTCCTGCGGGCCGAAGTGGACGGTGGCGGCTTCCGCTTCGAGGTCGAAGACAATGGTGTCGGGATGGAGCAGAAAGATCTGGAATCGATCTTCCAGGCATTCACCCAGATCGAAAGCGCCGACAACCGGTCAGAAGGCGGTACAGGGCTCGGGCTGGCGATCTGCAAGAAGCTGGCGCTGGCGCATGGGGGCGATATCTCGGTCTCCAGCACGGTGGGCAAGGGCACCAAATTCTCGGTCTTCTTCCCGCATAGTCTGGTGAGCACCGGCCGCCCGTCGCAGTCTTTCGCGGCAGCCGCCTGACCGAATAGGGCCACCCCCGAAACAGCAAGGGCCGCAGCGTGATGCTGCGGCCCTTGCTGTGTGTGCAGATCCGCGCCTAGCGTTTCAGCAACGGGGCCACGCCAGAGGACAACATGAAAAGCACCGCCGCCACGCTGACGATGCTGGGCCCCGTCGGCGTGTCGAGCGTGAAGGACGCGGCCAGACCGCCCAAGGCGGCGATCATCCCGATGATACAGGCCGCCATGGCCATGACTTCGGGCGTGCGGGCAAAGGGGCGGGCGGCGGCGGCGGGGATGATCAGCATCGCCGCGATCAGCAGCGCGCCGACCACCTTGATCGCGACCGCGACCGTCACTGCCAGCGCCAGCGTCAAAATCAGCTGTTCACGGCGCGGATTGACCCCGCTGGCCGTCGCCAGATCGGGGTTCAGCGTGGACGACAGCAATGCCTGCCAGCGCCAGACCAGCAGCGCGATCGACAGCACGGCGCCGCTCCAGATGATCGCAAGGTCGGTCTTGGTCACGGCCAGGATCTCTCCGAACAGATAGGCGCTGAGGTCGACGCGCTGGTTCGGCAGCAGCGACACCGCGACAAGGCCGATGGCCAAGGCCCCGTGAGCCAGCACCCCCAGCAGCGTATCCGTGCCCAGGCTGCGCCCGTTCAGCGCCGTTACAATCAGCGCCATCGACAGGGCCACCAGCAGCACCCCCGCGAAAATCGGCAGTTCGAACGCCAAGGCCAGCGCGACCCCAAGCAAAGCCGCGTGCGAGGTCGCATCACCGAAATAGGCCATGCGCCGCCAGACGACAAAACAGCCCAAAGGCGCGGCCGCAAAGGCCACACCGATACCGGCAAGCCCGGCACGTATCAAAAAGTCATCAAGCATCTTGGTCCCCATGGGCGTGGTTGCAGCCGGCACCATGGGTATGGCCCTGCGCATGGTCGTGGGTGTGGCTATGATCATGTGCATGATCATGCGAATGCGAATGTTCGTGCCGGTAAAGCGCCAGCGCCCCTTGGGTGCCGGTGCCGAACAACGCGCGGTATTCCGGCGCATCGGCGACGATCTCGGGGGTGCCTTCACAACAGACATGACCGTTCAGGCACAGCACCCGGTCCGAAGCCGCCATCACCACATGCAGATCATGGCTGACCATCAAGACGGCGCAGCCCATGTCGCGGCGCACCTCTTCGATCTGACGGTAAAACGCGGCAGAGCCGGGTTGATCCAGCCCCTGCGTCGCCTCGTCGAGGATCAGGATATGGGGTTTGTTCAGCAGGGCGCGTGCCAGCAATACGCGCTGGAACTGGCCGCCCGACAGGTCGGTCATCTGCTTTTTCGCCAGATCCGTGACCCCCGCCTGCAGCAGCGCCTGCGCGATGGTCTCGCGGGGCTGGCGGCGGGGCAGGTTCAAGAAGCCATGCACCGTCAACGGCAGCGTCGCGTCGATTTGCAGCTTCTGCGGGACATAGCCGATGCGCAGATCCGCGGCACGGGTGATCGTGCCCGACGCGGGTTTCAGCGCGCCGATCAACGCCCGCAGCAAGCTCGACTTGCCCGACCCGTTGGGGCCGACGATGGTCACGATCTCGCCGCGCTCTACGGCGATATCAACGTCGCGCAGCACCGTTTGCCCGCCAATGCGCAGGGTCAGGTTCCGGGTGGCGATCAGGCTCATGCGGTGGCTCCGTCCTGACAGGAGGGGCAGAGGCCCTGCGCCTCGATCACCGTGCGTTCAATCTGGAACCCCGCCGCGCGGGCCGCATCGCCCAAACGCCCTTGGGTCAGCGTCGTGTCGCTTTCGGCAACCGATTGGCAACTGCGGCAGATCAGGAAGGCCGGCGTGTGATCGGCACCCACGTGGCTGCAGGCGATATAGGCGTTCAACGCCTCGATCCGGTGAGCAAGCCCGGCCTTCACCAGAAAGTCCAGCGCGCGATAGGCCACGGGCGGCTGCGCCCCAAGCCCTTCGGCAGAGAGATGCCCCAGAATATCATAGGCCCCCAAGGCGCGGTGTTCGGCCAGCAGCAGTTCCAGCACGCGGCGACGTATCGGTGTCAGCCGAAGGTCCGAGGCCGCGCAACGCGCCTCTGCGGCGGCCATCGCGTCGTCGACGCAGGCCCCGTGATCATGCGTTTCAAATCCAATGGTCGACATATTTCGCCTCCGTAGCAGGGTTCGGTGTTGATATGTTATAACGTGTAATCTATCAAGGTTATAGTATAACATTAATAGGAGCCCGCCAATGCGCCGCCTGCTTTGCACAACCCTTCTTTTCTCTGCCGGTCTGGCCCATGCAGAGGTGCCCCGTGTCGCCACCGATATCGCGCCGGTACATTCGTTGGTTTCTATGGTCATGCAGGGTGCAGGCAGCCCCGATCTGATCATCCCGCCCGGCGCGTCGCCCCACAGCTATGCCATGCGCCCCAGCGAGGCGCGCGCGGTGGCCAAGGCCGATCTGGTGGTCTGGGTCGGTCCGTCACTGGCTCCGTGGCTCGAAGAGCCGATGAGCAGTCTGGCGCAGGGGGCCGAACGTCTGACCTTGCAACAGGTAGAGGGTATCCGCCTGCTGACCAACCGCAGCGGCGTTGCGTTCGAAGCCCATGATCACGGAGATCATGAAGGTCACGAGGATCACGACGGTCATGATGATCACGCGGAGCACGATGATCACGAAGGGCACGATCATGCCGACCATGCCGATCATGACGACCACGACCATGACGCACATGAAGAGGCAGACGCTCACGCCGGACACAATCATGCACCCGGCGCTCTGGACCCGCATATCTGGCTAGATCCGCAGAACGCAGTCGTCTGGCTGGATGCCATCGCTGCAAGCTTGTCCGCGCAAGACCCTGAAAACGCAGCGCTTTACGCAGATAACGCTGCGCAGGCCCAAGCGCAGCTGGTAGATCTTCAAGCCGATATTCAGGCCGAGCTGACGCCGCTTCGGGGGCAGAAGTTTGTCGTCTTCCACGACGCCTATCACTATTTCGAAGCTCGCTTTGACGTCGAGGCAAGCGCTGCGATCTCTCTTAGCGATGGGGCCGCCCCCAGTGCCGCGCGTCTGGCCGAGGTGCGCGATGTGGTAAAGGACACGCAGGCCGCTTGCGTCTTTACGGAGCCTCAGTTCAACGCCGGTCTGGTCGACGCACTCCAAGACGGCACGGCGCTGAAATCCGCCTCGCTTGATCCGATTGGTGCCGCGCTTGAGCCGGGGGTGGACATGTACCCCGCATTGCTGCGCGATCTGGCCGCAGCCTTTAGCAGCTGTCTGGCAGAATAAGCCCTGCTTTGGGCGTCACAGCGACGCCCAAAGTTGAAACAGCAGCCCCGAGGCAAATGACCCAGTCAGTGCGATCCCGATATACAGCGCGAAGACAGGGCGTTTGACCAAAGCCCAGACGGCGATGGCCGCGGGCAGGGAGGTCACCCCGCCCGCGACCAGAAACGACAGACCCGCACCGGGGGCCATGCCCTGTCCGATCAGCCCGCCCACCAGCGGCAGCGCGGCATAGCCGTTCAGATAGGCCGGCACCCCCACCAAGGTCGCGATTCCGATCGGGACCAGACCGCTGCCGCCAAGGGCGCGGGTCACCGTCTCTGCGGGTATCCACGCCAGCATGAGGCTTTCCAGCAGGAAGGCCAGCGTTAGCCATTTGGTCAGGAAGGTCGTGGTCTTGGCGGCCTCGCGCAGGAATTTGGCGGATCGCGTCTTGTCGTGCCAGAAGGCCCAAACCACGGGGTGCGATGTGCGGACCTTCGACGCGCCACAGCCGCCATTGCCCACGCCGTCGCGCAGCGGGTCGGCCAGCGCACCGGCGCGGGACAGCAGATGCACGATGATCCCGCCAAACACCCCGAGCCCGACGGCCGCGATGGTCTTGGCCACCGCGAACTCCACCCCCAGAACGCCGGTGGTCAGCACGAACATCGACGGGTCCATGACGGGCGACGCCAGCCAGAAGGCCATGACGGCAGACAGGGGCACCCCCATCGCCAGCAGCGCCGCGATCAAGGGGATCACTCCGCATGAGCAGAAGGGCGAGACCCCGCCGGCCAGTGCTGCAATGGCGATCATCACGGCGGGTGATCCGGTAAAGGCACGTGCGATCAGCCCGTCGGCCCCCGTGGCACCGGCGTAGGCGGCAACCGCGATGGACAGGATCAGAAACGGCGCGACATCCAGCAGGTTGGTCGCGGTAAATTGCACGCTGGTCACGGCAAGCGGCGCATCGAGGGCTGCGACAGCGGTTAACACCGCGATACAGACCAGCCACACGCGTTCTCGCGTCCAGATGTGATGGGCCAGCGACCTGAGCGGGTTGCGCGCGGGGTGGGGCAGGTCGGTCATGCGGCGGTCTCCTTCAAAAGTGAAACACCGGTGCAGCATTCCGAGGTGAGAAACGAAAGCGTCGCCCGCATCACGTCGAAATCGACGCGGTTGACGATGTTGCGCCCGTCGCGGCGCTGGATGATCAGCCCCGCATCGACCAACGCCCCAAGGTGATGGGCAAGGGTGGAGGGAGCCGCATTGAGATGGGCACCGATCTCTCCCACGGTCAGCGCGTCATCACCGGCGCGGACAAGCAGGCGAAAGATCGCGAGGCGGGTATCATGGCCAAGGGCGGCGAGGGCGCGGGCAGTTGTTTGATGTTCTGTCATAGCGCCAAACAAAACTATAAAACTAGTTTTGTAAAGATGATTCGAATTTGCCGGTGCGACAAAGAAATTGCGCCCAAGGGGGGGAACCCTTGGGCGCAGAGATTTTGAAATGAATTTGGTTGGAATAGGGGCGGGGCGTCAGACGGCGATCTTGCCGCCGCCCTGTTTGGTGACCACAACCACCGCAGGGCGCGGGGGCATTTTGGGGTCAAAATCGGGCCAGCGGGTGGCGGGATCCTCGAAGGTGCTTTCACGCTCGAACCCGGGGATGTTCTTGGTCCCGTCCGTGCCGGGGTGCTGCACGGCGACAAACAGCGTCTCGCCGTCGTCGGTAAAGTAGGGGCCGCACATCTCTCCGCCGACGGGGCAGCGGAAGAACAGCTTGGACGTGCCGCGCGCCTCGCCTTCGGTTTCGACCGCATAGAGCCCGTCCGACTTGCCCGTCTTGGCCCAGTTGCTGCCCTGATCCGTGCTGACCCACAGGCGGCCATCGGCGTCGATGGCGCAGTTGTCGGGGCTGCCGAACCACCCGTTTTCAGAGGTTTCGGGGTTCCATTGTGCGCCCACGTCCGACACCGACGGATCGCCGCATTTTACCAGGATCGACCAGCGCCCCTGCGTCGCCGCGTGGTTGCCGCCGTCTTCCTTGATCTCGATGATGTGGCCAAAGCTGCTGTCGGCACGCGGGTTGGCGGCGTTCACCTCATCCTCTGTGCGTTTTGTGTTGTTTGTCAGCATGATATAGGCCGTGCCGTCACCACGGGGCTGCGCGTCTTCGGGGCGGTCCATCGGGGTCGCGCCCAGCAGATCGGCGGCGATCCGCGTGTCGATCATCACGTCGCCTTGGTCATTGAAGCCGTTTTCAGCCGTCAGCGGACCGGTGCCGTGGGTCAGGGGCAGCCAGGTCACCGTGCCGTCCTCGTCAAAGCGCGCGACATAAAGCGTGCCGTCGCTCAGCAGTTTGGCGTTGGCCGCCCGGTCGTCCGAGACTTTGCCCCCCGAGACGTATTTATACTGGTAATCAAAGCGGTTGTCGTCGCCCATATAGACCACCAGACGCCCGTCACTGCTGACCGTGGTTTCCGCACCTTCGTGGCGGAAGCGGCCCAAAGCGGTGTGTTTGACGGGGGTAGAGGTCGGGTCCATCGGGTCCACCTCGACCACCCAGCCGAATTTATTGGGGGCGAGAGGCTCTTTATCGATGTTGAAACGGTCGTATTGCGCGCCCCAGGCGTACCACATGCCCGGCACGCCATAGCGTTTGTAGGACGCGGCTTCGGGATGGTCATCGGCGATCACGGGTTTGCCGTCGGCGTCGAGCTGGTCGCTCCAGAAATAGCCGTGGAAGTTCTCCTCGGCCATGAGCCACGTCCCCCAAGGGGTCAGCCCGCCCGCGCAGTTGTTCAGCGTGCCGATCACATTCACCCCGTCGGGGTCGTCGTTGGTCTTCATCCGCGCATGGCCCGCGGCGGGGCCGTCGATGGTCATCGCGGTGTCCAGCGGGGTGATGCGGCGGTTCATCTTGCCGTCGCGCACCACCTGCCAGATCCCGGCGTCGTCCTTGGCGATCTCGACCACCGAACCACCGTGGGCGGCCATTTCAATGTCAATGAGCGCGGGCGTCATGCCGGAAAATTGCGCGCGGTCCTGACGGCCAAGCCCGGGGAACATCACCTCTTCGTTGGTGTATTCGTGGTTCACACAAAGCAACCCGCGGCTGCCATCGTCGTTCAGCGGGACAAAGCCCACGTAGTCATTGTTATAGCCGAACTGCTTGAGCTGCGCCGCCGCGGTCTGGTTCATCACGTCGAATTCGGGCGCGTCGGCGGTGATCGGATCGCCCCACCGCAGCAGCACATTGGCGTCATAGCCATCGGCCACATGATGGGTTTCGTCATTGCCCCATGCCAGTTCGTCAAAGACATAGCGGCTGTCAGCGGTGGCGGCACTTGCCTGACGCGGTGCGACCATCGCCGAGGTGCCGAACAATGCGGTTGTCGCCGTGACCCCCAGCATGCCGCGCAAGATGTCGCGGCGTCCGTAGCGCGCGTTGATCACATCGCCGATGGTGCGCTGCAGATTGGGGTTGGTGGGGATGTCGTCGAAGGCTTCAAAGGCTTCGGCCTTGTTGCCGATTTCGGGATCATCGAGGATTTGGCGACGTGTCATAGCTATTCCTTTATTGTGTCGGGCATTGCCTCTGGCATTGCGTTTGGCGAGGTGACTCGCGGTTGCGCCTTATGTCGTCGCGAAGTGCTACAAATCTGTTCCGCTTTCATGACAGTTCTGTGACAGGGCGCGCGGCGGCGGGCCGGGTTGCGCGCCACCTTAGCGCAGGAACGGGCAGGATGTGGGCGAAAAACGGCTGCCGGTATCCGCAGCACAGATCAGCGGGGCAGGGCGGTGGCGCAGGGCCAAATCCAAAGCCAAGGGGATGATCGGTCCTGCCCCCCTTGAACCCCCTAGGTGGCGCGATTAATCTTAAGCCAAGGTTTCGCGGGTATGGTCCGGCGAACGGCAATATCAGGCAGGCTTTATGAACGATCCACATGATACATATATGAACACGCTGGTCCCTATGGTGGTTGAACAAACCAGCCGGGGCGAACGTGCGTACGACATCTTCTCGCGTCTGCTGAAAGAGCGGATCATTTTCCTTAACGGGCCTGTGCATGACGGCATGTCATCGCTGATCGTGGCGCAGCTTCTGCACCTCGAGGCAGAGAACCCCTCTAAGGAAATTTCCATGTATATCAACAGCCCCGGCGGCGTTGTGACCTCTGGCCTGTCGATCTACGACACGATGCAGTACATCAAACCGAAGGTGTCCACGCTGGTCATCGGGCAGGCGGCATCCATGGGGTCGCTGTTGCTGCAAGCGGGCGAAAAAGGCATGCGATTCTCGCTGCCCAACAGCCGCGTTATGGTCCACCAGCCCTCCGGCGGGTATCAGGGTCAGGCGACGGACATCATGATTCACGCGCAGGAAACGCAAAAGCTGAAAACGCGCCTGAACGAGATCTATGTCAAACACACCGGCCAGCCGCTGGAAAAAGTCGAAGCAGCGCTTGAGCGTGACAACTTCATGTCGCCCGAAGAAGCCAAAGACTGGGGCCTGATCGACGAGATCGTCGAGAACCGCGGCAAGATGGATGATCCTGATGCGCCAAAAGATGGCGACAAAAAAGGCAAGTAAATAAGGCGTGCGTGGCCCGTTATTTTGCGATTGTGGACCACGCACCGCTGGCCTAAGCTGGCACCGAGCAAAAAAATATATAGATGGCTGCCGTATGGCGGACACGATCAAACGACAGACCTGAAAGGGTTGAAATGGCTAATACTTCGAGCGGCGACAGCAAGAACACACTTTATTGCAGCTTTTGTGGCAAAAGTCAGCATGAGGTGCGCAAGCTGATTGCAGGTCCGACTGTCTTCATTTGTGACGAATGTGTCGAACTTTGCATGGATATCATCCGCGAGGAAACCAAAGCCTCGGGGCTGAAAGCCACCGATGGTGTGCCGACCCCGAAAGACATCTGTGATGTTCTGGACGATTACGTGATCGGGCAGGCGATGGCCAAACGGGTGCTGTCGGTTGCCGTGCACAACCACTATAAACGTCTCAACCACGCCCAGAAGGGTGGGGACATCGAGCTGGCGAAATCCAACATCCTGCTGATCGGGCCCACGGGCTGCGGTAAGACGCTGCTGGCGCAAACGCTGGCGCGTATTCTGGATGTGCCCTTTACCATGGCCGATGCGACGACACTGACCGAAGCGGGCTATGTCGGGGAAGATGTTGAAAACATTATCCTCAAGCTGTTGCAGGCGTCCGAATACAATGTCGAGCGTGCACAGCGCGGCATCGTCTATATCGACGAAGTTGATAAAATCACGCGCAAATCCGAAAACCCCAGCATCACCCGTGATGTGAGCGGTGAAGGCGTGCAGCAAGCCTTGCTGAAACTGATGGAAGGCACCGTGGCCTCTGTCCCGCCGCAGGGCGGGCGCAAGCATCCGCAGCAGGAATTCCTGCAGGTGGATACCACGAACATCCTGTTCATCTGCGGCGGTGCTTTCGCCGGTCTGGACCGGATCATTGCCGCGCGCGGTAAAGGGTCGGCTATGGGCTTTGGTGCCGATGTGCGTGATCAGGATGCCCGCGGCATTGGCGAGATTTTCACCGACCTCGAACCGGAAGATCTGCTGAAATTTGGCCTGATCCCTGAATTCGTGGGCCGTCTGCCGGTTCTGGCGACGCTTGAGGATCTGGACGAGGACGCGCTGGTCACCATCCTGACCGAACCGAAAAACGCGTTGGTCAAACAGTACCAGCGCTTGTTCGAGATCGAGGATACACAGCTGACCTTTACCGATGACGCGCTGTTGGCGATCGCGAAACGCGCCATCGAACGCAAAACCGGTGCCCGTGGTCTGCGCTCTATCCTCGAAGACATCTTGCTGAACACGATGTTCGATCTGCCCGGCATGGACAGCGTCACCGAGGTGGTCGTGAACGAAGAGGCTGTGACCTCTGACGCGGCTCCGCTGATGATCCACGCCGACGCCGAGAAAGAGCCTGCAACCGCCGGCTAGGCATCGCATGCATGTTATCTGATCAAGGCGCGCCAGCGATGGTGCGCCTTTTTCGTATGTGGCAGGGGGCCGCCGCTTTGTCGCTTGACCTTCGCAGGGGCAGGCGCTTTGACGGGGGCAGGCATGACAGACAAGAGGCGCATCATGACAAGACGTATTTTTTCCGGTGGTGAATTCGAAGCCAAGATCGGCTACTGCCGCGCCGTTGTGGCGGGGGGCTTTGTCCATGTGGCGGGCACCGTGGGGCAGGGCGATACCGTGACCGACCAGTGCCGCGCCGCCCTTGCGACCATCGAAGGGGCCCTGCGCGAGGCAGGCTGCACTATGGCGGATGTGGTGCGCGTGAACTATTATCTGCCCGACCGCGCAGAGTTCGAACCCTGCTGGCCGATCCTGTCCGAGGTCTTTGGCGACGCGCCGCCCGCCGCGACAATGATCGAATGCGGGCTGATCGACGACAAATACCGCATCGAAATCGAAGTCATCGCCTGCCTACCCGGCTGAAAACCGCGGTTATGTGCCCCGAAGCCCGCTAGACCTTTGCGCGGCCTTGGTGCATATATCCATCAAAGCTTCAGGAGACCTCTATGGGCATTCTCAACTCTCTTTTGCGCGGCGTGACGTGGTGGAACGGCCAGACGCTGAACACGCAACTGTTCACGTGGCGCAAGGGCATCAAGGTCGGCGAAGACGCCGAAGGCAATGTGTACTACCGCAACGCGGACAGCAGCAAACGTTGGGTTATCTTCAACGGTGAGATCGAGGCGACGCGCGTCAACGCGGATTGGCACGGCTGGCTGCACCATTCGTGGGATGAAACCCCCGAGGCGCGTCCGCTGGCGCATAAGACCTGGGAAAAGCCCCACCAAGAGAACCTGACCGGCACCGCCCTGGCCTATGCGCCCGCAGGATCGATCCGCCGCGAGAAGCCTGCGGACCGCGGTGACTACGAGGCGTGGCAGCCCGAATAAACGCCACGCGCGCGCCTCGTGATCGGGCGCGCGCTATTGCGGCGGCCCGGCTGTGCTGGCGACGCCCTTTGACGTTCAAGGAACCCATGTGATGCGCAAGATATTGATGATGCTCGCCATAATGGCCGCACCGGTGCAGGCACAGCAGGTGGCCAGCGCTGAAGGCGGAGTTCTGCGCGCGCTCGACAAGGTATCGGGTGTGTCGCGTGACCTTGAAATGCGCCGCGGC
>NZ_DGMH01000069.1:7869-11074 GCF_002388305.1 Sulfitobacter sp. UBA4523 | reverse complement strand
CCGCGTGACGTTGAAATGCGCCGTGGCGAAACCGCGCGCGTGGGCAATCTGAATGTGACAATGAACGAATGTCGCTATCCGTCGGGCAACCCTGCGGGCGACGCCTATGCCGAGCTCGAGATCGTCGAGACGGGCGACGAGAACCGGCTTTTTGCAGGCTGGATGATCGCCTCTGCCCCCGCGTTGTCGGCGCTGGAGCATCCGCGCTATGACATCTGGGTCATCCGCTGCACTACGTCCTGAGGGCTGGCCGCAGCGGGCGCTGTGAAATCTGCCGTTTTCATCAACGCCATTTCTAGCCGTGCGTGATAGGCCGCGCGGGTGATCTCTTGCGCGCCAAGGGACGCCAGATGCGGGGTCAGGAACTGTGTGTCAAACAGGGTAAACCCGCCGCGGTTCAACCGGTCCACCAGACAGGCCAGCGCAATCTTGGACGCGTTGTCGCGCCTTGAAAACATGCTTTCGCCAAAGAACGCACGCCCCAGCGTGACGCCATAGACCCCGCCCACCAGCATGTCATCCTCCCAGACCTCAAGGGCGTGGGCATGACCAAGCGCGTGTAGCTGGGCGTAAAGGCTGAAAATCTCGGCGTTGATCCAAGTGTCGGCGCGGTCGGCGCAGCCGGTGACAACGTCGTTGAACGCGGTGTTGGTGGTGATGGTAAAGCGCGTGCGCCGCATCGCGCGCGCCAGGGACCGCGAGATATGGAACCCGTCGAGGGGAAAGACACCCCGACGCCGCGGATCGACCCAGAAAATCTCTGGGTCGTCGCGGTGTTCGGCCATGGGGAAGATCCCGATGGAATAGCCGTGTAATAACAGCTCGGGCGTGAGGTCAGGCATTGCCCAGGTTGGTTTCAAGCCAATGCTCTAGCCAGTGGATGTTGTACTCCCCTGTCAGCACGTCCTGTTCGTCCAGCAGCGCATGGAACAGCGGCACCGTGGTGTCGACCCCATCCACGATCAGCTCGCCCAAGGCGCGACGCAGACGCGCCAGCGCTTCGGGGCGGTCGCGCCCGTGGACGATGAGCTTGCCGATCAGGCTGTCGTAATAGGGCGGGATTTTATAGCCGTCATACAGCGCGCTATCCATCCGCACACCAAGCCCACCTGGGGCGTGATACTGCGTGATCTTGCCCGGGCAGGGCGAGAAGTTCGGCAGTTTCTCGGCGTTGATCCGGACCTCGATCGCGTGGCCGTTGATCTGCAGGTCTTCTTGCGTAAAGGACATATCCATACCGGCAGCAACGCGGATCTGTTCGCGCACCAGATCGACCCCGAAGATGCCTTCGGTCACAGGGTGTTCTACCTGCAAACGCGTGTTCATCTCGATGAAGTAGAATTCGCCGTTTTCATAAAGGAATTCGATCGTGCCGGCACCGATGTAGTTGATGTTGGCCATCGCATCGGCGCAGACCTTACCGATCCGCGCGCGTTCTTCGGCGGTGATCGACGGGCCGGGGGCCTCTTCGAAAACCTTCTGGTGACGGCGTTGCAGCGAACAGTCCCGCTCGCCCAGGTGGACAGCACGGCCCTTGCCGTCGCCAAAGACCTGAATCTCGATGTGGCGCGGTGTGGTCAGATATTTCTCGATATAGACTTCGTCATTGCCGAAGTTCGATTTACCCTCGGCGCGGGCGGTCATGAAGGCACGTTCCATTTCAGCGGCGGATTGCGCCACTTTCATGCCCTTGCCCCCCCCACCGGCGGTCGCCTTGATGATCACCGGATAGCCGATTTCCTCGCCGATACGCTTGGCGTCGGCCAATGTGGGCACGCCGCCGTCAGACCCGGGAACGCAAGGCACGCCAAGCTCTTTCATGGTGTCCTTGGCGGTGATCTTGTCGCCCATGATGCGGATGTGTTCCGCTGTGGGGCCGATAAAGGTGAGGTCGTGGTCTTCGACGATCTGCACAAAGCCCGCGTTTTCCGACAAGAAACCGTATCCGGGGTGGATCGCTTCGGCACCGGTGATCTCGCAGGCGGCGATGATCGACGGGATCGACAGATAGGATTGCTGCGAGGAGGGCGGGCCGATGCAGACAGATTCGTCTGCCATGCGCACATGCATCGCATCGCTGTCAGCCGTCGAATGGACGGCGACAGACCCGATGCCCATCTCGCGGGCCGCACGGATCACGCGCAACGCGATCTCGCCGCGGTTTGCGACTAGGATTTTTCTGAACATGGGTTTCGCCTTATTCCAGGATCACCAAAGGCGCGCCGAATTCAACGGCGGCGCCGTCTTCTACCAAGATCCGCTTGACCGTGCCGGAGCGTGGCGCAGGAATGTGGTTCATGGTTTTCATCGCTTCGACGATCAACAGCGTGTCACCTTCGGAAACGCTTGTCCCGACAGAGATAAACGCGGGCGCGCCGGGTTCGGCTTGCATATAGACAGTGCCCACCATCGGAGAGACGACTGCGCCGGGGTGATCCGCCGGGTCGCTGTTGTCTGCGGCAGGGGCTGCTGCCGCTGCGGGTGCAGGGGCCGCGGGGGCGGGGGCTGCGTATTGTGCAGGGGCCGACTGCGCCTGTTGCGGCGCGACGATTTGTTGTGGGGGTTTACGGCTGACGCGCACATTCAGGCTGTCATCCTCGGCGTAATCCCGCTTGACCTGCAATTCGGTCAAATCGTTTTCATTCAGCAACTCGGCGAGCGCCTGGATAAAAGCCACATCGGCGTCATGGGTGTTTTTTGTCATATTTTCCTCAGCCAGTCTAAGTCGATCGGGCGCTGCCTGTGCCCTTGAATTGCTGCCTTATAGGGCATGGGCGCAGCCATGAAAAGCAAGCAGTTGCCTAACGTAAGCTTGGCCGCGCAAAGCGCGGGATCGGGCAGCGGATCGGGGCGAGGGATATGGGGGATGTGACAGGGGGACGCGGGCGCGGGAAAATGCCGGTGTGAAACATATGTTTCGTCTGGTTTTCCCGCGCGCGTAGAGGCTTGGCCGTCAGATTGCCAGATATTCGGCACGCAGTTCGGCGTTGTTCAGCACCTCTTCGGCGGTGCCGTCAAACACCACGCCGCCGGTATCAAGGATCACCGCACGATCCGCGAGTTTAAGCGCACGCACCGCGTTTTGTTCGACCAGAATGGTGGTGATGCCTTGGGATTTGATCAGCGACAGGGTCTTTTCGATCTCGTCCACAATGACGGGGGCAAGCCCCTCATAGGGTTCGTCCAGCAGCAGCACCTTGATGTC
>NZ_DGMH01000069.1:0-7700 GCF_002388305.1 Sulfitobacter sp. UBA4523 | reverse complement strand
TCGCCGCCCGACAGGGTCACGCCCTCTTGCTTGCGGCGTTCCTTGAGGCGGGGGAATAATTCGTAGATGCGGTCAAGCGACCAGCCGATGGGCGGGGCGATCTGCGCCAGTTGCAGGTTTTCCTCGACCGTGAGACCCGCGATGATGCGGCGGTCTTCGGGGACCAGCGCCAGACCGTTGGCGGCGGCCTCGTGGCTGGCCATCTTGTGCAGCGGCTGGTGGTCGAGCCAGACCTCCCCTTTGCGCAATTCGGGGTCGCCGATCTGCGCGATGGCCCGCAGGGTAGAGGTTTTCCCCGCCCCGTTGCGGCCCAGAAGCGCCAGAATTTCGCCTTCATGCACGTTAAAGCTGACGCCCTGCACAATATAGCTTTCGCCGTAATAGGCGTGGATGTCCCAGACCGAAAGATAGGCGGGGGCGGTAGCGGCGTGGTTGGCGCTGTTCGAGAAATCGGGTTTCGTGTTCATAGTCTTGTCCTTGCAAAGCCTCTGGTACGGGGCGACGCGGGAGGGGAGCCCCCCCGCGCGTCAGGCGGCGTCCTGGGATTCGCCCAAATACGCCTCGCGCACCTTGGGGTGGCCTTTGATGTTGTCGGGAGTGTCTTCGACCAGCGGGGTGCCTTGCGCCAACACGGTGATCCGTTCCGCCAGCGAGAACACCACATGCATGTCGTGTTCGATGATGGCGATGGTGATGTCGCGTTCGTCCTTGATCTGCTTGAGCAGGTCGATGGTATTGTTGGTATCGGCCCGCGCCATGCCCGCTGTGGGTTCATCCAGCAGCAGCAGGCGCGGGTCTTGCGACAGGCACATCGCGATTTCCAACCGACGTTTGTCCCCGCGCGACATAGAGGCCGCGTTCATGTGGCGCTTGTCGGCGAGCTTCATCTCGACCAGCATTTCTTCGGCTTTTTCGATCACGTCACGCTGGCTCGACATGGCGGTGAGCGCGTTCATCTGGAACGCCCCGTCACGTTTGGCAAAACAGGGGATCATCATGTTCTCCTGCACGCTGAGATCGCCGAAGATCTCGGGCGTCTGGAATACGCGGGAAATCCCCATCTGGTTGATCTCGTAGGGTTTGCGCCCCAGCACCGACTGCCCGTCGAACATGAGCGATCCGGTATCGGGGATCAGTTTGCCCACCAGACAGTTCAGCAGCGTGGATTTACCCGCCCCGTTCGGCCCGATGATCGCATGGACCGAGTTTTCCGCGACGCTGAGGTTCACGTCGCTCAGCGCTTGCAGCCCGCCGAAACGTTTGCCGACATTTTTGACTTCGAGAATGGCCATCTGTTCAGCTCCTTCTTATTCGGCTGGGGGGGTGTTGCGTTGTGCGGCGGCGTCTGCCTCGACCGATCCGGCGTTGCGGTCCTTGCGGCGGAACACGCGACCGATACGTTGACCGCCTTCGACCAGACCACCGGGCAGGAAGATCACGACCAGCATGAACAGCAGGCCCAGCGTCAGGTGCCAGCCCTTGCCCACAAAGGGGTGGATCAGCGTGATCAGCGTGTCTTCCAGCCCGTCGGGCATAAAGGCGAACCAACCGTGCAGCACGTTATCGTTAATCTTGGAAAAGATGTTTTCGAAGTACTTGATAAAGCCCGCGCCCAGAACCGGCCCCAGAAGGGTGCCCGCACCCCCAAGGATGGTCATCAGAACCACCTCGCCCGAGGCGGTCCACTGCATCCGTTCAGCACCGGCAAGCGGGTCCATTGCGGCCAGCAGGCCACCGGCCAGACCGGCATACATGCCAGAGATGACAAAGGCCGCCAGCGTGTAGGGTTTGGTATTCAGGCCCGTGTAGTTCATCCGTTGCTGGTTCGATTTCACCGCCCGCAGCATCATGCCGAAAGGCGACCGGAACACGCGGATCGAGATATAGAACGCCAGCAGCATGATCACGGCACACAGGTAATACCCGACCGAGAAGGTGAAGGACCACGCCCCGAAATCCAGCGTCGTCGCCGCATTCATCTGTGCCCCGAACAGATTGGGGTAGCTGGGTGCATTCGCCCCATCAAGGATACGCGGATCGCTCAGCGCGATTTGCAGGCCGGTTTCCCCGTTGGTGATCGGCGTCAGCACCGAATAGGCAAGGTTGAACGACATCTGCGCGAAGGCCAGCGTCAGGATCGAAAAGTAGATCCCCGACCGGCGCAGCGAGACAAAGCCGATCACGACAGAGAAGAGCCCCGCCACGATCACCGACAAAAGGATCGCGGGGATCACGTTCATCGACAAGAGCTTCATCATCCACACGGCAGAGTAGGAACCGACCCCCAGAAAGGCCGCGTGACCAAAGGAGAGGTATCCGGTCAGGCCGAACAGAATGTTGAACCCGATGGCAAAGATGCCAAAGATCACAAAGCGTTGCATCAAGTCGGGGTAGCCCGCGTTGAACTGCGCCAGCCCTGATCCGGCGGGGAAGGGGTTGAGGATGATAGGGGCTGCCATGGTCAGGAATGCCACCACCAACAGCAGGAGAAAGTCTTTTTTCGTGAGTGAGTGCATGGGTTATTCCTCCATCACGCCTTTGCGGCCCATCAGGCCACGGGGGCGTGTCAGCAAGATGAGTATCGCGACAACGTAAATGATGATCTGGTCAATACCGGGCAGGATGTTCTTGACCTCGTTCATCGAGGCAAAGCTTTCCAGAATACCCAGCAAGAACCCCGCCAGCACGGCACCGGGCAGCGACCCCATGCCGCCGACCACGACGACGACAAAGCTCAGCACCAGAAAATCCATACCCATGTGGTAGTTGGGCGAGTTGATCGGCGCGTACATGACACCGGCCAGACCGGCGACCGCGGCGGCGATGCCGAACATGATGGTGAAACGTTTGTCGATGTTGATGCCCAGCAGACCGACTGTCTCGCGGTCGGCCATACCGGCGCGCACGACCATCCCGAAGGTGGTGAACTGCAAGAAGGCAAAAACGCCGCCGATGATCACGGCCGAGAAAGCGAAATAGATCAGGCGCCAGTAAGGGTAGATGATCGCATTGGGATCAAAGCCCAGCATCACGCCAAAGTCGAACGACCCGCGAAACGCCTCCGGTGCGGAGGTGGGGATCGGGTTCGCGCCGTAGAAATACTTGATCACCTCTTGCAGCACGATCGCCAGACCGAAGGTCACCAGAATCTGGTCGGCATGGGGGCGCTTGTAGAAATGTTTGATCAACCCGCGCTCCATGACAAAGCCGATGGCCAGCATGATCGGAACGGCAAAGAGGATCGACAGGGGAACGGACCAATCCAGCATCCAGGCACCGGCGGTCTCTCCGAACCAGTCCTTGATATAGAGAATGTCCTCGTATTTCGGCTTGCCCAGAAAATCGACGCCGGAGGGTTCCGATGCCTTGTGGCTGAGCGTGAAAATCTTGCTTAGCGTGACGGCGCAGAAGGCACCGATCATGAACAGCGCCCCATGGGCAAAGTTCACGACACCCAGCGTGCCGAAAATCAACGTCAGACCAAGCGCGATGAGCGCATAGGCTGAACCTTTGTCCAACCCGTTAAGAAGTTGCAAAAGAATGGCGTCCATCGCGGTGCCCTCGAATTTTTAAGAAGTGAAAGGCGGAAAAGCCCGCCGGCAAGGTAAGGCAGGGGTCGCCCCCTGCCTTAGACTTGGTTTACGCGCCGGGGTTGCAGTCGCCCAACTCGCCGCCCGCAAACATCGGGTGGTCAGGTGCATAGGTGACCTGATCGGCTGGGGTGACTTCGACGATTTCCACGAGATCGAATTCATTCTCGGGGTTCTCTTTGCCGCGCACGACCACAACGTCCTTAAAGCACTGGTGGTCATCGGCGCGGTACAGCGTCGGGCCGTTGCCCAGACCGTCGAATTCGAACCCGGCAAGGGCTTCGCCGACGGCGCAGGGGTTGAACGATCCGGCACGGGCCACCGCATCCGCATACAGCAGCGTCTGCGCATAGCAGGTCTGAGCCGCCTGGCTGGGGGGGAAGCCGTATTTTTCGCCGAAGGACTGAACGAAAGCGTTGGTGCCTTTGTAGCGGTCTCCCATCTGGTTCTCGAGCTTCCAGTCCCAGTTCTGCGAGCCGACGATACCGGTGATATTCTCACCCGCACCACGGGCCATCAGCTCTGAATAAAGCGGCACGACGATTTCGAAGTTCTTGCCGTTCACCTGCTTTTCGCGCAGGCCGAACTGCACGGCGTTGGTCAGCGAGTTGACCATGTTTCCGCCGTAGTGGTTGAGCACCAGAACATCCGCACCGGAGTTCAGGACAGGCGCGATATAGGACGAGAAGTCGGTCGCGGCGAGCGGCGTGCGCACGTCGTTGATGGTTTCCCAGCCCATGGCTTCGGTCGCGGCCTGAATGGATTCCTGCTGCGTCCAGCCCCATGTGTAGTCGGCTGTCAGGCTGTAGACCTTACGGTCGTCGCCATAGAGGTTCTTCAGCACCGGTGCCAAAGCCGCAGCGGACATATAGGCGTTGAAGAAGTGACGGAAGCCATTGGCTTTCTTGTCTTTACCCGTAGTGTCGTTCGAATGGGTCAGACCCGCCATAAAGATCACGCCGGCCTCTTGGCACAGGCCCTGCACAGCAACCGCCACGCCCGAGCTTGAGCCGCCCGAGATCATGATCGCGCCGTCTTTCTGGATCATCGACTGCGCCGATGCGCGGGCCGCGTCCGATTTGGTCTGCGTGTCGCCGGTCACGAACTGGACTTTCTTGCCCATGATCCCGTTACCTTCCAGCGCCTTCGAGCTGAAGGTGTTCAGCATACCGCCGTCGCCCTGACCGTTCAGGTGCTCGACCGCCAGCTCGAACGCGCGCAGCTCGTCTGCGCCTTCGTCCGCGTAGGGGCCTGATTGGGGTACGTTAAAGCCAAGCGTCACCGTGTCGCCCGTTGGCGCGTTGGTAAAGCCGGAATGCGCGGCCGCGCTTAGATACGTCGGCAGCGCCAGACCGGCCCCGGCAGCAGCGCCGGTTTTGATCACGCCACGACGCGTCAAGTTAGAAAATGACATGTATTTCCTCCCAAATGTTGAAATCACGGCCCGATTATTTTTCCGGGTCCATGATGCACAGAGGTGCAAATATGATATGAGAGGAAAACTGAAAACCGATCAACAAGCCCCTTGATAAAAACAACTATTCTGTAAATATATTCGCACAGGTTGAGGGGGAGTTGTAAATTTAATGATATTGCAGCGCAGAAAGCCGTTGATAACGCGATATAATTCGCGCGGGGGTGCCACGTGACCCGCGACGCGCTGACCGGCAGCCGCATCCGTGAACGTCGGGTGATGGCGGGGCAGAAACAGGCGGACCTTGCCAAGCGGATCGGCATCTCGGCCAGCTATCTGAATCTTATCGAACACAACCGTCGCAGAATCGGCGGGAAACTGCTTCTTAACATCGCCGCCGCCCTTGGGGTGGAGCCGACGGCGTTGACCGAAGGGGCCGAGGCGGCGCTGATCGCCACCCTGCGCGAGGCGGCGGATGATGCGCGGCTCAGCGGGCCAGAGGCGACCCGCGCCGATGAATTTGCCGGGCGGTTCCCCGGCTGGGCCGATGTGCTGGCCAACGCACAGCGCCGGATCGCCACGTTGGAGCGTACGGTCGAAACCCTGACCGACCGGCTGGCCCATGACCCGCATCTGGCGGCCTCTATGCACGAACTGCTGACGACCGCTGCCGCGATCCGGTCCACCGCGTCGATTTTGGCCGATACCAAAACGCTTGAACCCGAATGGCGCGACCGGTTTCACATCAACATCGATCAGGACAGCCGTCGCCTTGCCGATAGCGCGCAGGCGCTGGTGGGCTATCTTGAGGCCGACCCCGAAATTACCCCCGCCGCCGATTCCCCGCAAGAGGAGGTAGAGGCGTTTCTGGCCGCACATCGCTATCGTTTTGCCACGCTTGAGGTCACCGAAGGGGATGCGGATGCTATCGACAAACTGATCCAGACCGCCCCCGAACTGCAAAGCGTGGCCGCGCGTCACATCGCGCGCGATGTGTTGCAGCAGATCGCCATCGATGCCGAAGCCCTGCCGATCACGCGGCTGACACAGGCGCTTGACCGGCTTGGACTGGACCCCGTGGCGCTTGGTGCAGAGCTGCGCCAGCCCGTGGCCCGCGTCTTGCGGCGCATGGCGACGGTGCCGGAACTGGGGGCAGGGCTGGTGATCTGCGACCGGTCGGGCACGTTGATCTTTCGCAAATCCATCGACGGTTTCGTCGTGCCGCGCTTTGGAGCCTGTTGCCCGCTTTGGCCGCTGTTCGCCGTTCTGGGCAGCCCGGGCATGGTACAGAAACAACGGGTTGCGCAATTGGGGCGGGGCCATTCTGCTTTTGACTGTTTTGCCACCTGCGAAACGCAGAATGTGCGCGATTACAACGCGGTACCCTTACTTCATTCGGTGATGTTGATCCTGCCCGCAGGGCCGGACAGCGCGCCCGCGCTTGATGTGGGGGCCACCTGTCGCGTCTGCCCGCGCGCGGCCTGTCCGGCGCGGCGCGAACCGTCGATCCTGAATGACGGGGTATAGCGCGGGGCAACAGGCTTTTGACAGGGCAGGGTTTTCCGTGCATCTTGCCGCTCGGCCTACCGAGATCGCGGCACAAGCGACCAGGGCCACAGGGAGGGATTTTGCCAATGGGCAAGCATGTGGTGCTCGTGGAAGACGAGACGAACATCGCCGAGGCGATACGATTTTTACTCGGCCGTGAGGGCTGGCGCGTCGAAACGCTGGCCAATGGCGCGACAGCCGTGGAGGTGATCCGCAAGGCCAGCCCCGATCTGGTGATGCTGGATGTGATGCTGCCGGGCAAAAGCGGTTTCGAAATCCTGAAGGAACTGCGGGCGGATGCCGCGCTGGCCGATCTGCCGATCCTGATGCTGACCGCCCGCGGCCAGACCCGCGACCGCGAAATCGCGCTAGAGGCCGGGGTCAGCCGGTTTATGACCAAACCGTTTTCCAACGCCGATATGCTGGCAGCCGTGCGCGATCTGACCGCCGCAGGCACCGCAAAAGCATGAGCAAGCCCCCCGGCTCGCCGCTGTTTCTGGAACGGCGCAGCTACCGGTTTCGCCGCATGATGGATGCCGTCCGGCTGCTGCCCTTGCTGGTGCTGGCCTTCTGGATGGTGCCGCTGCTCTGGCCTGTGCAGGATGCCCCCGTCGGCGCGGCCGTGCCCATGTCGCACGCGCTGCGCTATGTCTTTGGCGTCTGGCTGGCGGGCATCGTCTTGTGCTTTCTGCTCTGGCGGCGCACGGCGCGGCAGATCGCTCAGGAAGCTCAAGACTGATGGTGTCACTGAACCAGTTGGTCGCGGTCTGTCTGCTTTACGTGGTCGGGCTCTTTGCCGTGGCCTTCGCGGCAGAGCGTGCGGCGGCACGGGGGCGGGGCGACTGGCTGTTGCGCTCTCCGCTGGTCTATACGCTGTCGCTGTCGATCTATTGCACCGCCTGGACCTTTTACGGCGCCGTTGGCTATGCCGCGCGGTCGGGGTTGGAATTTGTGACGATCTACCTTGGCCCGTCGCTGGTGATGATCGGCTGGTGGTGGGGGCTGCGGCGTTTGGTGCGGATCGGGCGAAGCCATCGCGTCACCTCGATCGCGGACCTGATTTCATCGCGCTATGGCAAGTCCAACACGCTGGCGATCGTCGTGACGGTGATGGCCGTGATCGGTGTGACGCCCTATATCGCGCTGCA
>NZ_DGMH01000023.1:0-29378 GCF_002388305.1 Sulfitobacter sp. UBA4523 | reverse complement strand
GCCGCGGATCTTGTAGGAACGCACCGGCGTCAGATCTTCGCGCTTCAGGAAGATGCGCGCATCGTATCGGGCGGAAAGATGCTCGTTGAGCTGCAGGGGCGTTGCCGGAAACAGGGCACGCAGGGCCTCTTCCGCGACAGCGACGCGGCGGGAAAACTCGTTATCGGACATGGATCACAGACTTAGCTTTTGTGGAACCGGCTCCGGCTCCGAAGGAATGCACGGCCGTCACATGCGGCGGCCGGATAGGCGGAAGCTGTCTAGACGACGCCGCCGCGGGCCGGACATGTCGGGGCGCCGGAAAGCTGCAATGCAGCAGGGCCGCCAGACATGCCGGCGCCGATAATCAGGGACGTGGCTCCGCCGATCGTGATGTTCCATGCCATCGCGCGCCCCTTTCTCTGCTCGATTACCGTTGCGCCAGCCATCGGCCATCCGCGCGAATTTGTAAAGCCGCGCGGACGATCCGCTTCATCGGCGTCGCTGTCGTTGCATGGGCCGAAAGCCGGGACGATAATCGCCCCTCTCAAGCCTGCGCGGGAGAATGCCCGATGGACCTCGTCATGGCAGTCGGCAGCGTGTTCGCCGTTTTCATCCCGGCACTGATGCTGCCGGGGCCCGATTTCCTCGCGGTCGTGCGATCTGCGATGACGCGAGGATCGCGGGCGGGCCTAGCGACGGCGCTGGGCGTTTCGCTGGGTCTCGGCTTCTACGCCGCCCTGAGCCTGATCGGCCTGTCGGCGATCCTGACCCAGTATCAATGGCTGACCTGGTTCGTCCGCATCCTCGGCGGCGCCTATCTCGTTTTCCTCGGGCTGCGGTTGATCATCAAGCGGCCCGATCAAGTGGAGATCGCCGGCGAGGCGCCGCGCGAGCGCAGTGCGCTTCTGTTCGGCTTCGTCGTCACCCTCACCAATCCCAAGGCGATCGTGCTGTTCGCCAGCGTCTTTGCGACGGCCGCGTCCGGCGCCATGCCGTCATCGGTCATGGTGCTGATGATCGGCCTGGTCGTCGCGAGCTCACTGGCCTGGTATTCCGCCGTCAGCCTCTTCATGGCCTCGCCGCCGATCATGGGCAGGTTCCGCGATGTCCGTCACCGTATCGAGCGGCTGGCCGGCGCCTGCTTCGTCGCGATCGGGCTGAAGATCATGTCGGATGCGCGGAGCCCGGTCGCCGCCTGATCGAAAGGGCGCGACCGGGCCGATTGGCGGTCCAAGGCGTCAGACGAAGAGGTCGACCAGTTCGAAGCGCTCCACGTCGACGATGCCCTTGTCGGAGATGCGCAGGCTGGGAATGACCACCAGCGCCAGCAGCGAATGCTGCATATAGGCGTTGTTCAGCGTGCAGCCACAGTCGCGCATTGCCTGCATCATCGCCTCGGTCTTGGCGGCGACGTCGGAGGCGGGGTTGTCGGACATCAGGCCGGCGATCGGCAGCTCGACCATGGCCAGCTCTGCCCCGTCCTTGAAGATGGTGATCCCGCCGCCAACCTCGCGAAGACGGTTCGCGGCCATCGCCATATGCTCGGTATCGGTGCCCACCACGATCATGTGGTGACTGTCATGCGCCACGGTGGACGCCATCGCCATCGGCCCTTGATAGCCAAAGCCCGAGACCAGCGCGTTGACCACAGTGCCGGTACCGCGGTGCCGTTCGACCAGTGCGATCTGGCACACTTCGCCCGTGGACTGCACGCGGCCTTCGGTCACCGGCAGTTCGAATTTCAGTGCGCGGGTGGGGGCCTGATTCTCGACCACGCCGATGACATTCGCGGTGACGGCATTGGCCCCCGCAGGTGCGGTGATCTGGAAATCATCCGCGCCAAGGGCTTTGCCCATGTTGACGGTCTGCCGCGCATGGGGCGGCCAGTCGTAATGCGGGCAGTCTACCAGACACGCGCCATCCTCGGCCACGATCTGCCCCCGCGCGATCACCGTCTCGATGGGGAGTGTTTCGAGGTCAGAGGTCAGGATCACATCGGCCCGCCGCCCGGGCGTCAGCGACCCGATCTCGCGTTCCAGCCCAAAGTGGATCGCGGTGTTGATCGTCGCCATTTGCAGCGCAACCAACGGGTCGCAGCCGCAGTCGATGGCATGGCGCACCACGCGGTTCATATGACCGTCATTCACCAAGGTGCCTGAATGGCAGTCATCGGTGCACAGGATCATGTTGCGCGAATCCAGCCCTTTTTCGGTGATCGCGGTGATCTGTGTTTCAACGTCATACCACGCGGACCCCAGCCGGATCATCGACCGCATCCCCTGACGCATCCGCGCAATGGCATCCGCCTCGCAGGTGCCCTCGTGATCATCCGCAGGGCCGCCCGCCACATAGGCCGCAAAGGCGGGCCCCAGATCGGGGGAGGCATAGTGCCCGCCCACTGTCTTGCCCGCGCGTTGCGTTGCGGCAATCTCGGCCAGCATCTTGGGGTCGCCCGCGGTCACACCGGGGAAGTTCATCATCTCGCCCAGACCGATGATACCGGGCCAGTGCATGGCCTCGGCGACATCCTCTGCCGTGATTTCAAAGCCGGTGGTTTCCAGACCGGGGGCGGATGGCGCACAGGACGGCATCTGGGTGAAGATATTCACCGGCTGCATCAGGGCTTCGTCATGCATCATGCGCACGCCTTCCAGCCCCAGCACATTGGCGATCTCATGCGGGTCGGTGAACATCGACGTGGTGCCATGGGGGATCACAGCGCGGGCAAATTCCGCCGGTGTCAGCATGCCGCTTTCGATGTGCATATGCCCGTCACACAGGCCGGGGATCATATAGCGGCCCTTGGCCTCGATCACCTTGGTCGTGTCGCCTTTGCAATGGCTGGCGTCGGGCCCGACAAAGGCAATGCGCCCCGCCTTGATCGCGATATCATGGTCCGGCAGGGTTTCGCGCGTGTGCACGTTGACCCAGTTACCGCCGGTGATAATCGTATCCGCAGCGCTGCGTCCTGCCGCAACAGCGACCAGTTGATCGGCCACATCGGGCCACGAGGGGAATGTGTGTTCTTTCATACCTGACGTTGACACGAAGATCGCCCGAGGTTCAAGCCAGAGCCGTCCAGCGCCGTGGCGTTTGCACTGTCCGTGCCGACTGGGCTAACTGTCTGCAACCGACAGGACATAAGGCGACCCCATGAAGATCATGTTTGTGCACCAGAATATGCCCGGCCAATACCGCGAGCTGGTGCAATGGCTGGCCGATCAACGCACACACCAGATCTATTTCCTGACCCAACGCAAAAACCCGCCCCGTTTTGATGGCGTCGAGACACGGGTCTACAAGGCGCATCACAGACCGGCAGAGAATGCCTATGGGCTGTCGAAGAACTGGGAGGAATCTACCGGCAACGGCTTGGGGGCCGCCCGCGCGGCCAAACAGATCGAGACCCGCGAAGGGTTCAAGCCCGATATCGTGGTGGGGCATGTGGGCTGGGGGGAGCTGACGTTTTTCAAGCAGATCTGGCCCGATGTCCCGATCATCGGCTTCTTCGAGTATTACTACAGCGATACCGGCGGTCCCGTGGGGTTCGACCCCGAAGACCCGGTGACCGAGAATACACCCTTTCTGTTGCACGCGCGCAATGCCGTGCCGCTGGCCAATATCGAAACCGTCGATATCGGGCTCAGCCCGACCTACTGGCAGCGCGACCGTTTTCCGCAAAGCTTTCACCGCAAGCTCTATGTCTGTCACGACGGGATACGCACAGACCAGCTGCGCCCCGATCCGGCGGTGACGCTCAAGCTGGGGCGGATGGATCGCGCCCTGACCAAGGATGACGAGGTGCTGACCTTTGTGTCGCGCAACCTTGAACGCACGCGGGGCTTTCATGTGTTCATGCGCGCATTGCCACGCATTCTGAAACAACGCCCCGAGGCACGGGTGTTGGTGGTGGGGGGCAACGACACCTCTTATGGCGGCAAAAGCAAACACCCCGGGGGCCTGCGCGCCGAGATGGAGGCAGAGGTGGGCAAGCACGTTGATTGGTCGCGGGTGCATTTTCTGGGCAAGCTGTCCTACGAGGATTACCAGAAGGTTATACAGATCAGCCGCTGCCATCTTTATCTGACCATGCCATTTGTGCTGTCGTGGTCCCTGCTCGAGGCGATGGCGATGGGCGCGACGATCGTCGGCTCTGACGTAGCCCCCGTGCGCGAGGCGATTACCCACGGCGAAACCGGTCTGCTATGCGATTTCTTCGATCCCGACGCGCTGGGCGATCAGGTGGCGGATGTGCTGGGCAATCCGGCGGCCTATGCGCATCTGGGGCCGGCGGCGCGGGCGCATGTGGTCGAGACCTATGACTTCCTGAGCAAATGCCTGCCGGAACATATCGCGCAGATGAATGCATTGGTCCCCGAGGGGCAGCGGATCGCCTTGCCCCGGACCCCCACCACATAGAAAGGACGCCTCATGGAGAAAACGCTGCTGTCGATCGGGCATGGCTTTAGCGCGCGCGCCCTTGCCGCACGGCTGGTGCCGCAGGGCTGGCGCATCGTCGGCACCACGCGCAGCCCCGACAAGGCAGATGCCATCGCGGACACAGGTGTTGAACCCGTCGTCTGGCCGGGGGGCGATCTGGGGGCGTTGATCGCGCAGTTTCCCAATGTGCTCGTCTCGGCCGGACCGGACAGCGCAGGCGATCCGGTCTTGAATGCGGTCGAGGATGCGGTCACCCGCGCCGCGCCCGATCTGCGGTGGGTCGGCTACCTGTCGACAACAGGGGTTTACGGCGACCACGACGGCGATTGGGTGGACGAGGACACGCCGCTGACGCCATCGACCAAACGCGGACGCGCCCGTGTCGCGGCAGAGGCACGATGGCAGGCGATCCCCGATCTGCCGCTGCATATCTTTCGCCTTGCAGGGATCTATGGCCCCGGACGCGGCCCCTTTGCCAAGGTGCGGGCCGGAACGGCGCGGCGGATCATCAAGCAGGGGCAGGTCTTCTCTCGGATCCATGTCGAGGATATTGCCCAAGCGCTTGAGCTGTCCTTGCAGCGGCCCGACCCGGGCGCGGTCTATAATCTGTGCGACGATGACCCCGCGCCGCCGCAAGACGTGATCGCCCACGCGGCAGAGCTGCTTGGCCTGCCCGTGCCCCCCGCGATCCCCTTTGATCAGGCCGATATGACCCCCATGGCCCGCAGCTTTTACGCGGAAAGCAAGAAGGTTCGGAACGACCGTATCAAGCAGGCGTTAGGCTGGGCACCGCAGTTCCCCACCTATCGGGCCGGGCTGGCGGCATTGCTTGCACAAGACAGCTGACCTTTGGGGGGTATATGCACAATATCGAGGAGCGTAGCCTCACCCATCTGCTGGACGGGATGGAGCAAGCGGCCAGCCGCGAGACGGTCACGATCAACGATGTGCTGAACGAATTCGGAGAGCGGTCCCTGCTCCCGTTCATTCTGCTGGCCGCGCTGCTGTTGGTGTCGCCGCTGTCCGGTGTCTTTGGCGTGTCCAGTTTCATGGCGATGGTGATCATCGTGCTGTCGGCGCAGGCGGTCTATGGGCGCAAACGTCTGTGGTTGCCGCAGTTCCTGCTGCGCCGGGAGGTCAAGTCATCGCGGTTGCTGTTCTGCGTGCGGTGGCTGCGCAAGCCCGCGGCGTTTTTTGATCGCCACTCGGGCAAAAGGCTCCAGTTTCTGACGACAGGCCCGATGCGTCTGCTGACGTTGGTGACCTGCGTGATCCTGCCTGTGGGTTGGCCCTTGCTTGAATTCGTGCCCTTCGCGTCGTCCTTCGGGGGCGGAACGGTGGCGCTGTTTGCCTTTGGTCTGTTCACCCGTGACGGGCTTTATGTGCTGCTGGGGTATCTGACGATCCTGCTGACATCGCTGACCTTCTACGCCGTCATTTTCTGACTACCCCAGATAGGCGCGCAGCGCGTCGGGCGGGTTGTCCATCAGCGCTGCGGCAGGCTGCGGCGGATGTGCGGTGCCAGCTTCGACAAAGATCACCTGATCCGCGATGCGGCGCACGTCCTCGGGGGCATGGGTGACCATGATCAACGCGGCTTTGGTCTCTGCGGCGAGGGCGGCCACCAGATCCAGCATGTCGTTGCGCAGGGCGGGGCCAAGTGCGGCAAAGGGTTCGTCGAGCAGGACAAGCGGGCGGGCTTGCACCAGCACCCGTGCGAGGGCCACACGGCTTTGCTGCCCGCCGGAAAGCTCGGAGGGTTTGCGCCCGGCCATCCCCTGCAGCCCGACGCGATCAAGCGCCTCGTGTACACGGGTTTGTTCCGCAGTGCCGAGCCGCAGGTCGGGGCGCAGCCCCAGCCCCACATTCTGCATCACGCTGAGATGGGGAAAGAGGTTGTTGTCCTGAAAAAGCATCGTCATCGGTCGCGCACCGGGGGCGGCTTGGGTGATGTCCTTGCCCTGCCACAGCAGCCTACCGGACCTGAGCGGAATGAACCCGCAAAGCGCCCCCAGCAGGGTGGATTTTCCCGCACCCGAGGGGCCGATCACCGCATAGGTCTGCGCGGGCGCAAGGGTCAGGTCGGCGTGCAGGGTAAAGCTGCCTTGGGTGATCTGCGCGGTCTCAAGCGTCAGCATGCCAGCGCCCTCCCTTGTCGAATATCCAGAAAATCCCAAGCGACAGCGCCAGCAGGATCAGGGCTGCACCGGCCGCGGCCTCCATCCGGTAGGCCCCCATCAACCGGTACATCTGCAGCGGCAGGGTGGCACTGTCGGGGTCGGCGAACAAGGCGATGACCCCCAGATCCCCCATCGACAGGGCACCGGTCAGCCCCGCGGCAAAGCCGATCTGCGGGCGCAAGCGTGGCAGGATCAGCCAGCGCCAAAGCGGCCAGCCGGTCAGCCCCAGCATCTGCGCCTGTCGGCCATAGATCTGCACCGTGTCGCGCAGGCGGGGCACCAGAATACGCAGGGCAAAGGGCAGGGCCATCAGCGCATTGACCAGCGCCGTGACGGGTAAGGCCAGCGCAAAGGGGCTGGCGACAGGGTTGATCAGAATGAACCAGCCGGTGCCGATCATCAGCGGAGAGGCCGCAAGACCCAAGAGGCCCACGGCCTCTACCCCGCCGCGGGCGCGGGTCGCGATCCATCCGGCAAGGGGCAAGGCCAAGGCCAGCAAGACCACCACGCTGATCAGCGCCACGGTGACAGAGGTGCCCGCCGCCTGCCACACGCTGGCTGGCATTTGCGGCAGGCCGATCACCCCGCGCAGCACGACCGAGGTCAGGGGCAGCAGCAGAAACCCCGCCGCCAACGTGATGAACAGCGCGTCGAGCCACCGTTGCAGCCCACCACGTGCGTCCCAGCGGTGCAGGGGGCGGTCCTGCCCGCCGCCCAGACTGATCGCGGGGATAATCCACAGCGCCAGCGCGGCGGTGCTGCCGGCAAGGCCAAGCTGCACCAGCGACAGCAGCGCTGCACGGTTCAGGTCAAAGTCGAAACGGAACGCCTGATAGATCGCAAGCTCGATCGTCGTGGCGCGGGGGCCGCCGCCGAGGGTCAGCGCGACGGCAAAGCTGGTCAGGCAGATCACAAAGATCAACGCTGGGGTGCCGGGCAGGATTTGCCGCAGTAGGGGAAGCTCGATGCTGCGGAATACCGCGCGCGGGGTCAGGTCAAGCTGCGCGGCCAGCCGAAACCGTTCCGCGGGCACGGTCTGCCACGCCTGCAACAACAGCCGCGTGGCCAGCGGGAGGTTGAAGAAGACATGCGCCAGCACCACGCCGTGCAGCCCGTAGATCGTGATGCCGGGCAATCCGACCGCCGCCAGCACCGCATTGAGCCAGCCCGCGCGGCCAAAGACCGCAAGCACCCCCAGCACGGCGACAATCACCGGCAGGATGAACGGAGCCCCCAGCAGCGTGACCAGCAACCCGCGCCCGACAAAGCGCCGTCGCGCCAAGGCGCGGGCGACAGGGATCGCCAGCATGGTAGACAGCAGGGCGGAAAGCGCGGCCTGTAACACGGTAAACCGGATCGCGGACCAATCGGCCGGGCCAAGCCCGCTGCCGAACTCGGCCCGCCACAGCACCGCCCCCACCGCAGCAAGGATCAGCGCCGCCACCAGAACGGCGGCGCTGATGCCGGATTTCGTGCTTATTGCGACAGTGCGGAGAGCCATTCGGCCAATGCTTCCTCGCGCAGGGCGGGCACGTCATCGCTTGGGATCAGCAGCGCCTTGCCCGGTTCGATCAACTGTTCATAGCCTTCGGGCAGCCCGCCTTGGGGCGTAACGGCGGGGTACATCCAGTTGGTCGTGGGCAGCACCGATTGCGCCGCGTCCGATACCATGAACTGCATGAACTGATCGGCCAGCTCGGGCTGGTCGCTGCCTGCCAGTTTGCCGACCACTTCGATCTGCATGTAATGGCCTTCGTCAAAGGCGGCGGCGGCTTTGGTCGCGTCCTCTTCGGCGATCAGGTGGTAAGCGGGGGATGTGGTATAGCTCAGCACCATGTCGGCCTCGCCCTCAAGAAACAGGCCGTAGGCTTCGGACCAGCCCTTGGTCACGGTCACGACGTTATCCGCCAGACCTTCCCAGATCGCAGGGGCCTCGTCGCCATAAGCGTCCTTGACCCACATCAGCAGGCCCAGACCGGGGGTAGAGGACCGCGGGTCCTGAATCACGATCTTGAGGTCACTGTCGGCCAGAGCGCGGAAATTCGCGGGCGGGGTCAGATCGGCGTTATGGACAAAGGCGAAATAGCCCCAGTCATAGGGGACAAAGCTGTCATCCTCCCATGTGACCGGCAGGTCATAATCCGCGTTCACTGTGGCGGGCGCGAACAACCCTGTCTCCTTGGCCGCCGCGATCAGGCTGGTATCAAGCCCCAGCACCAGATCGGCGTCAGACCGCGCGCCTTCCAGCTTGAGCCGCGCCAGCAGCGCCGCGCCATCGCCCATACCGACGAATTTCAGATCGCAGGCGCATTCGGCCTCGAAGGCCGCTTCGATCACGGGGCCGGGGCCCCATTCGGCGACAAAGCTGTCGTAGGTATAGACCACCAGTTCGGGCGTCTCGGCCCATGCCTGCGTGGCGAAAAGCGTGGTGGCAGCAAGTGTAAGATACTTCATGGCATCCTCCAAAATGCGGCGTCAGAAAGCGTTGGAGGTGTATCCAGACCTTCCCTCCGCCGGTGTTAACCGGTTCAGGTTCAACGGGTCCGTGCGCGCACATCTCAGCCTGTCAGGCCCCCCGAGGTGTCTTATCGGTAGAACGCCTGTCGCCCGCGCGCAAGGTGAAACCCCTTGAGGCATGGTGCAGCCCCCGTTAAGGATCACCGCCAAAGGAGCACCGCCCATGTCGATCAACAGCTTTGGCCATCTTTTCCGCGTGACCACCTGGGGCGAAAGCCACGGGCCTGCTTTGGGGGCCACGGTGGACGGCTGCCCTCCCGGTGTGACGATCACCGAAGAGATGATCCAGCACTGGATGGACAAGCGTAAACCCGGGCAGAACAAATACACCACGCAGCGCCGCGAGGCGGATGAGGTGCGGATCCTGTCGGGCGTGTTCGAAGGTGTCACCACCGGCACGCCGATCCAGCTGATGATCGAGAACACCGACCAGCGGTCAAAGGACTACGGCGACATCAAGGACAAGTTCCGCCCCGGTCACGCCGACATCACCTATTTCCAGAAATACGGCATCCGCGATTATCGCGGGGGCGGGCGGTCCTCGGCACGTGAAACCGCGTCCCGTGTGGCGGCGGGTGGCCTTGCGCGCGAAGCGATCAAGGCGATTGCGCCGAATGTGCAGATCACCGGCTACATGGTGCAGATGGGCCCGCACAAGATCGACCGCGATGCGTTCGATTGGGACCAGATCGAACAGAACCCGTTCTGGGTGCCCGACGCCAAAGCGGCCGATGACTGGGCGGCGTATCTGGACGGTCTGCGCAAATCCGGATCGTCCGTCGGTGCGATCATCGAGGTGACAGCGCGCGGCGTGCCCGCCGGCCTTGGCGCGCCGGTCTATGGCAAGCTCGACACCGATCTTGCCGCCGCGATGATGAGCATCAACGCCGTCAAAGGCGTGGAGATTGGCGAAGGCATGTCCGCCGCCATGCTGACCGGAGAGCTGAACGCGGACGAGATCAGCATGGGCCCCGACGGCCCTGTCTATTCGTCGAACCACGCGGGCGGTATTCTGGGCGGCATCAGCACCGGTCAGGACATCGTGCTGCGTTTCGCGGTCAAGCCAACGTCAAGCATCCTGACCACACGCAAGACAATCACCAAGACCGGCGAAGATACGCAGATCATCACCAAAGGTCGCCATGACCCTTGCGTTGGCATCCGCGCCGTGCCGGTGGGAGAAGCGATGATGGCCTGCGTCCTGCTTGACCATATGCTGTTGCACCGCGGTCAGGTTGGCGAGAACCGCGGCATCATCGGCTAAGTCGCGCGGAACGCTTGGATTTTCCGCATGTTGGCGGGAATACGACGCGCAAGTTGACGCGGGGTCTTGCAACTTGAAACCTGCAGGCGCAAGCATGCGCCATGCAAAGCACCACGACAGAGCACCGCCCCGGCCGGGCCATCGCCCTTAAACTGGGGGCGGTCTTTCTGTTCTCGGTCATGGCGGCCCTTATCAAGATCGCGACGGCCACCGTGCCCGCCGCCCAAGCGGTGTTCTACCGGTCGTTCTTTGCCTTCCCGATGATCATCCTGTGGCTATGGCAAAGCGGCGACCTGCGCGACGGGCTGAAGCCGAGCAATCTGATGGGCCACGTCTGGCGCGGCGTTTTCGGGACCACGGCGATGGCGCTGACCTTTGCCGGGCTTAGCCTGCTGCCTCTGCCAGAGGTCACCGCGATCGGCTATGCCACGCCGCTTTTCACGGTAATCTTCGCCGCGATATTCCTGGGCGAACAGGTGCGTGTGTTCCGACTGTCTGCGGTGGCCGTGGGGCTGATCGGCGTGCTGATCGTTCTGTACCCCCGCTTTACCGTAGGCGGGGATAGCGTGTCGCAGCTTGCCATGCTGGGGGCGATGATGGTGGTTGCCGCGTCGATCATGCGCGCGCTTGTCCAGATCCACGTGCGCCGATTGGTGCAAACCGACAGCACGGCGGCCATCGTGTTCTATTTTTCGCTGACCGCGACCTGCCTGTCGTTCCTCACGCTGCCCGCAGGCATGGTGATCAACTGGGAGCCGCTTTGGTGGGTGAACCCCGGTTGGCAAGTCTCGGCACTGTTGATCCTGTCGGGCATGATCGGCGGGGTATCACAGATCATGATCACGGCCTCTTACCGCTTTGGCCCGGTGTCGATGCTCGCCCCGTTCGACTATGCCTCTATGCTGTTTGCGGTGTTGATCGGCTGGGTGCTTTTCAGCGAAATTCCGACGCCTGCGATCCTGATCGGTGCGGGTCTGGTCATCGCCGGCGGTGCCGCGATCATCTGGCGGGAACGGCAGTTGGGACTGGATCGATCCAAATCCAAGGCCAGCAGCACGCCGCAGGGAACGCCCAGCTGACCGGTTGAAATTACGTGCCCTGATTGAATTTCATGTTAGCCTAACCCTCTAGGGTGTGGAGCAGCGGATATCCCGTCGGTGCTGCACCCTGTTTTCTGGGAGGGAAGAAAGATGAAATTTACCAAGATTATCGCAACTGCCGTGTCCATCGGTGTCGGGGCATCTACCGCATGGGCGCAAGACTGTGACCATTCGCATTGGGGCCCTGACGACCAGCTGGGATCGGCGAACCTGATCTCGACCGAGCGCACGTTGGAGGCCGCCAAGCTGATCAAGCAGGGCAAATCGATGCCGCTCGGGATCGTGATCGGGCCGGATACACCTGCCTTCCCGCCCCGTTCGCTGAGCCTTCAGGTGGTCCAGCCGAACCAGCACGGCGGCCAAAAGCTGTCGTCCTTTGGCTATGAGGGCAATTATAACGACGATCTGCTGCAAACTTGGATCGGTATCGGGTCGCAGTTGGACGGGCTTGGGCATCTGGGCGAAGACGGGATGTATTATAACTGCCTGGACGAAAAGGAAATCTCGGCGATCAGCGGCCTGACCAAATTGGGAACGCATGCCGTGCCGCCCTTGGTCGGGCGTGCCGTGATCATCGATATGGCCAAGCACATGGGCAAGGATGTATTGGCCGCCGGTGAGCATTTTGGCGAGGCAGAGATTACCGCCGCGATGGAGGCGCAGCAGATCACGGTAAACGAAGGTGATATCGTGCTGTTTCACACGGGCTGGACCGACGGCATGATGGAAAGCGACCCGACGGCTTGGGGGTCCACCGAACCGGGGCTGAATAACGAAGGCGCGGTGTTTATGGCGTCGATGAACCCGATGGCCGTGGGCGCAGACACATGGGGCCTAGAAGCCATTCCACCGAAAGAGGGGGACAAGGTGTTTTATGGCCATGTCACGCTGCTCAAGGATAACGGCATCTATATTCTGGAGACGATGAACACAGGCCCGCTGGTCGCTGAAGGCGTGCAAGAGTTTATGTTCGTGCTCGGGCAGCCGCTGATCAAAGGCACGGTACAGGCGATGATCAATCCGGTCGCGCTTTACTAACACGACGTGCTGCACCGCAGGTGCGGACATGAAAACGGCGCGGGGGAGAGCCCCTCGCGCCGTTTGTTTTGATGGGGCAGTTCAGGACCGGACGAGCTTTTCGTAGTCTTCCGAAATCTCGCGGGTGAGCGCGCCGACCTCGAAGGTGTAGTCGCCGATCTGTCCGACGGGTGTGACCTCGGCCGCGGTGCCGGTCAGCCAGCATTGCTCGAAGCCTTCCAGCTCTTCCGGCATGATGTGGCGTTCGTGCACGGTCAGGCCCTTTTCCTTGAGCATCCCGATGACGGTCTGACGGGTCAGCCCGTTGAGGAAGCAATCGGCCAGTGGCGTGTGCACGTCGCCGTCCTTGACGAAAAAGATGTTCGCGCCGGTCGCTTCGGCCACATAGCCACGGTAGTCCATGAACAGCGCGTCGGAACAGCCCTTTGCCTCTGCCGCGTGTTTGGAGGTGGTGCAGATCATATACAGGCCCGCTGCTTTGGCGTGCACGGGGATCGTTTCGGGCGACGGGCGCTTCCACTTCGAGATGTCGAGCTTGGCGCCCTTCATCTTGGCGTCCCCGTAATAGTTGCCCCATTCCCAGCCCGCGATGGCCAGACGTACAGGGTTGCGCGCCGCCGAGACACCCATGTCGGGGCCGGCACCACGCCACGCGACCGCGCGGACATAGGCATCGGTCCAGCCGTTCGCCTTGAGCATCTCGTATTTTGCGGCTTCGATCTCGTCCACGGAATAGGGGATTTCGAAATCGAGGTATTGCGCCGATTTGCGCAGCCGTTCCGAATGCTCGCGGCCTTTGAAAATCTTGCCATTGTAGCAGCGTTCGCCCTCGAACACCGATGACGCATAGTGCATGGCGTGGGTCAGGATGTGGACATTGGCGTCGCGCCAATCGACCATTTTACCGTCCAACCAGATTTTGCCGTCGCGATCGTCGTATGCGCCGTCCATGATGTATCCTTCCTCAAAGCACCTCGGGATTTATGAAAATTGCGTGAAACCCGCTGCGTGCAGACATATAATTACGCAAAACATGGGATTCGATAGCCTTTGACTCTTGGAAAGTCAATAACGCTGACGTAAGCTCTTGGCGCAGCAAGGGGAGAGTATAATGGCAGACGGACGCGGCCCATCATCACACACGGGCGAGAACCTGCTGTTCCTGACGGATGAACAGCTGCGGCAGGGGATCGAGGCGATGTTCTTTGCCTACCGCGGTTTTACAGCCGACCCTGACAAGATCCTGGTGGATATGGCCTATGGCCGTGCGCACCACCGTGCGATCCACTTTATCAACCGGGCACCGGGCACGACGGTAAACAACCTTCTGGGGATTTTGGGTGTTACAAAACAATCCCTTAATCGTGTATTGCGCACGCTGATCGCCGATGGTCTTGTCAAAAGCCAAGTGGGAAAAGCAGACAAGCGGGAGCGGCACTTGTATCTGACTGACGCCGGGCGCGCGCTCGAACAGACATTGTCTGATGCACAACGGATGCGGATGCGCAGTGCGTTCCGCGACGCGGGCCCCGAGGCAGTCGCCGGTTTCCGCACCGTGCTAGAGGCGATGATGGACCCCGAAATGCACCATTGTTACACCCGTCTGAAGGAAAACGGCGCGTGAACGAGGCCGACGCACACCTGCTGATCGTCGATGACGACGAACGTATTCGCACGCTGTTGCAGAAGTTCCTGATGCGACACGGATTCCTTGTGACCTCGGCCCGCGACGCGGCCCATGCGCGGCGTATTCTGGCGGGACTGGATTTTGACCTGATCGTGCTGGATGTGATGATGCCGGGCGAGGATGGTCTAAGCCTGACCCGCAGCCTGCGCGAAGACATGCAAACGCCGATCCTGCTGCTGACCGCCAAGGGCGAGACGGGCAACCGGATCGAGGGGCTGGAAGCGGGGGCGGATGATTACCTTGCCAAACCGTTTGAACCCAAAGAGCTGCTGTTGCGGATCAACGCGATCCTGCGGCGTATGCCCGACACTCGTGTGGCTGATACCGCGCCCAAGGTGCTGTCGATGGGGCCGATCCGCTATGACATCGAACGCGGAGAGCTGTGGCAGGGCGACGATCTGGTGCGGCTGACCGCCACCGAAATCCAGCTGATGCGCATTTTTGCGGCCCAACCGGGTGCCGCGCTGAGCCGGTCAAAACTGGTGGAGGAACTGGGCCGTGACCGCGGGCAGGCGCAGGAACGTGCTGTCGATGTGCAGATCACCCGTTTGCGCCGCAAGATCGAAGACAATCCCAAACAGCCCCGCTATCTGCAAACCGTGCGCGGCGCGGGCTATATGCTGGCCCCCGACTGATCACGCGCTGCCTTGGCGGTAAATGTGGTGTCGTGGCGTAAGAGAATTTGCGCCCAAGAAATCGGCACGGTCACTGGAAGCCATGGCGCGGGCGGGCTATGGTCAGGCCAAGTTTGATTGATGGGATTCACGGCAATGACGGATACTCCGGTAGAAGAGATGAGCTTTGAGGCAGCAATGGCCGAACTGGAAAAGGTTCTGGGCCAGCTGGAACGCGGCGATGTGGCGCTGGATGAAAGCATTTCGCTTTATGAACGCGGGGCCAAGCTCAAGAAACGCTGCGAGACAAAGCTGAAGGAAGCCGAAGAGAAAGTCGCGCAGATCACGCTGGATGGCGACGGCAACCCTGTCGGAGTGGCTCCTGTTGGCGGGGTTTGACATCTCGCTTGAGACAGAGCTGACGCGCAAACCGTTTCATGCGGCCATGCCCCATGCTGCGGATCTGGCGATTGGCCAGATCCTGCACGGGCTTGGCGGGTTGGACGGCACCGTGGCCGAGGCGATGCGCTATGCCGTGACAGGCGGCAAGGGCCTGCGGGCCTTTCTAGTGATCGAAAGCGCGCGGCTGCACGGGGTGATGGACGCGCAGGCCGCCCCCGCCGCCGGCGCGATCGAGGCGCTACACGCCTATTCGCTGGTGCATGATGACATGCCTTGCATGGATGATGACGCCCTGCGTCGGGGTCAACCCACGGTACATGTGAAGTGGGACGAGGCGACGGCGGTTCTGGCGGGCGATGCGCTGCAGACATTGGCGTTTGAGCTGGTCGCGGCAACGGGCTGCGGCGACGCTGAACGGGTTGCGCTGGTCACGGGGCTGGCGCGGGCTGCTGGTGTGCGCGGCATGGTGGGCGGGCAGGCGATGGACATCGCCGCCGAAACCGCGCGCCAGCCGCTGACGCTGGACCAGATCACGACGCTTCAGGCCGGCAAGACCGGTGCGCTGATCGAATGGGCCGCGACAGCAGGGCCGGTGATGGCGGGCGATGATGCCGCCGCGCTGCGCAGCTATGCGCGCAACCTCGGACTGGCGTTCCAGATCGCGGATGACATTCTTGACGTCGAAGGCGATGCCGCCACGGTGGGCAAGGCCGTGGGCAAGGATGCCGATGCGGGCAAGGCGACCTTTGTGTCGCTGCTGGGGCTGGACCCCGCCCGCGCCCGTGCCCGTGATCTTGTCGATGCTGCCTGTGATGCCCTGTCCCCCTACGGCAGTGACGCCGAAACCTTGCGAGACGCGGCCCGCTTCGTTATTGCCCGCAAAAGCTGATCCGGTGGAGAGCCAGATGACCGATAGACCAGATACGCCCCTTTTGGACCGGGTGAACCGCCCTGCCGATCTGAAGAATTTCTCGGATGCAGAGCTGGTGAAACTGTCCCATGAACTGCGGGCAGAGACGATTTCTGCCGTATCAGAGACGGGCGGCCATCTGGGCGCAGGCCTGGGCGTGGTTGAACTGACGGTCGCGATCCATTCGGTGTTTGATACGCCGAAGGACAAACTGATCTGGGACGTCAGCCACCAGTGCTACCCGCATAAAATCCTGACCGAACGCCGCGACCGTATCCGCACCCTGCGGATGAAAGACGGGTTGAGCGGATTTACCAAACGCAGTGAATCCCCCTACGACCCCTTTGGCGCGGCGCATTCATCGACCTCTATCAGCGCGGCTTTGGGCTTTTCGGTGGCGCGTGATCTGGGCGGCAATGTCCCCGAAGGTCTGGGCGATGCGATTGCGGTGATCGGCGATGGGTCGATGTCGGCGGGCATGGCCTATGAGGCGATGAACAACGCAGGCCATCTGAAAAAACGGATGTTCGTCATCCTGAACGACAACGAGATGTCGATCGCGCCGCCGGTGGGGGCGATGTCGACCTACCTCAGCCGTCTTTATGCCGAAGAGCCGTTTCAGGATTTCAAAGCCGCGGCCAAGGGCGCTGTCAGCATGTTGCCCGGCCCGTTCCGCGAAGGGGCCAAGCGCGCCAAGGATATGCTCAAGGGCATGGCCGTGGGCGGTACGTTGTTCGAACAGCTTGGGTTTTCCTATCTCGGGCCGATTGACGGGCATGACCTGAACCAGTTGCTACCGGTGTTGCGCACGGTCAAGGCGCGGGCGACGGGGCCGGTGCTGATCCATGTGATCACCAAAAAGGGCAAGGGGTATGGCCCCGCCGAAGCCGCCCGTGACAAGGGCCACGCGACCGCCAAGTTCAATGTGCTGACGGGCGAGCAGAAGAAAGCGCCGTCAAACGCGCCCAGCTATACCCGCGTCTTTGCGGACAGCCTGATCGCCGAGGCCGCAAAAGACGACAAGATCTGCGCCGTGACGGCCGCGATGCCGGATGGGACAGGGCTGAACCTTTTCGCCGAACGCTACCCCAGCCGGTGCTTTGACGTGGGCATCGCGGAACAGCACGGTGTGACATTCTCTGCCGGATTGGCGGCGGGCGGGATGAAGCCGTTCTGCACGATGTATTCGACCTTCCTGCAGCGCGGCTATGATCAGGTGGTGCATGACGTGGCGATCCAGCGCTTGCCGGTACGCTTTGCGATTGACCGCGCGGGGTTGGTCGGGGCGGATGGGGCCACTCATGCCGGTGCCTTTGACGTGGCGTTTTTGGCGAACCTGCCCGATTTCGTCGTGATGGCTGCCGCGGATGAGGCAGAACTGGTACATATGGTTGCCACCGCCGCGGCCTATGACGACGGGCCGATTGCCTTCCGCTTCCCACGAGGTGAAGGCGCGGGCGTGACCATGCCCGAACGCGGCGAACCGCTGGAGATCGGCAAGGGGCGCATCATCGCCGAGGGCAAGCGCGTGGCGCTGCTGTCCTTTGGCACGCGCCTGTCAGAGGTGGAAAAAGCCGCCGAGGCGTTGCGGGCCAAGGGCATCACGCCGACCATTGCCGACGCCCGCTTTGCCAAGCCGCTGGACCGCGAGATGATCCTGTCGCTGGCCGCCGATCACGAGGCGCTGATCACCATCGAAGAGGGTGCAGTTGGCGGTTTTGGCAGCCATGTGGCACAGCTTCTGGCGGATGAGGGCGTGTTCGACGCGGGGCTGAAATACCGTTCGATGGTGCTGCCCGATATCTTTATCGATCAGGCGAGCCCTGCGGATATGTATGCGGTCGCTGGGATGAACGCCGAACATATCGAGGCCAAAGTGCTGGATGTGTTGGGCATCGCCAGCATCGGGGCGCAGCGGGCCTGACGCACAGGCCCGCGCGGTCAACCCGTCTCAGGCGTCAAGCAGTTGACGCGCCGCGACGATGCCAAGCGCTGCCGAAGCGGCCTCGCGGCCCTTTTCGACGAAATGCGCGCGGTAGATCGCATTGTGGTGGTCGGTTTCCTGATAATGGTGCGGCGTTAGCGACACCGAGAGGACGGGCACGCCCGTATCAAGGCCTACGCGCATCAACCCGTCAACCACGGCTGTCGCCACGAAATCATGCCGGTAGATGCCGCCATCGACCACGAAGGCCGCGCAGATCACCGCGTCGTATTTGCCGGATTTGGCGAGGGTCTGCGCCATCAGCGGCATCTCGAACGCGCCGGGGACATCGACAACATCGATCTGGCTTGCGGGGATGGTTTCGGAAAACCCGTCATAGGCACGATCTACAATATCGGCGTGCCAGCGTGCTTTTACAAAGGCGTAGCGGGTGTGTGTCATAGTGATCTCCTTTTTTACGTCAGCGACACAAGTCACCCAAGGCGATCACGATTGCGGACGGCCCCAAGGGGCCGCAACAAACGCATTCTCTTTCATCCGGACTATGACCGTCGGCTCTGGCATCTCACCAGATCTGCTGACCCGGCGCATCACGAAGGGATGTCGCCAGCGCTCGCGGGCTCGTGGCACTGGGGCCACATACCGCCGGTGGGGAATTGCGCCCCGCCCTGAGAATAGGGATACGTTGCCAAGGCAGGGGCGCGTCTGCAATACCAAAAGCGCGTTTGCAGTTTGGACCCTACGTTATGCACCCGAATCCCGTTTACCACGACGCCGACACCGCCAAGAACATCGCCTTTGCCCGCGACCGCAGCTTTGGCGTGCTTGCAGCCAATGGCAACGACGGCCCGTTGATCAGCCATGTGCCGTTTTTGCTGAACGAAGCAGGGGACCAGGCGGATCTGCATTTGGTCCGGTCAAACCCGATTGCGCGGGCGCTCAAATCCGCGCTGCCGGTCAAGCTCGCCATCAGCGGGGGCGATAGCTATGTCTCGCCCGACTGGTACGACATCGACGATCAGGTGCCGACGTGGAACTATGTGTCGGTGCATCTGACCGGCACGCTGGAGCTGCGCCCGCAGGAAGAGCTGCTGGACCTGCTGGATCGCCAGTCTGCCTGGTTCGAGGATCGTCTGCTGCCCAAGCCGCCGTGGACCACCGCCAAGATGAACCCCGTGACCCTGCAGAAAATGATGCGCATGATCGTGCCCTGCCGGATGCGGATCACCGGCGTCGACGGGACGTGGAAGCTGAGCCAGAATAAACCCGATGCGGTGCGACTGGCCGCAGCCGACGGGGTAGAGGCGCACGGCTTTGGCGCTGGAACAGGCAGTTTGGCCGACCAGATGCGCGCGGCAAAAGGTGCCTGATCAACAAGCGATTGCACCGCGCGCGGATGACGGTGATAGTTCGCCCAAACCCCGAGGAGGAGACACCCGTGAAGCTATCCTATTCCCCCACATCACCCTATGTCCGCAAGGTCATGGTATTGCTGCATGAAACCGGCCAGATCGAAGATGTGACGCTTGAAAATATCTCGACCACGCCGCTGGCGCCTGATGCCGCGCTGCTGCCGAACAACCCGCTGGCCAAGATCCCGGCACTGGTGCGCGACGAGGGGCCTGCGCTGTATGATAGCCGTGTGATCTGCGCCTATCTGGATGATCGCGCGGGCGGCAAGCTTTATCCCACGGGCAACCGCCGCTGGGACACGCTGACGCTTGAGGCAACGGCGGATGGTATGCTCGATGCGGCGCTATCGATGGTCTACGAGGGCCGGATGCGCCCCGAAGGCAAGCAGATGCCGGAATGGGTCGAGGGTCAGTGGTCCAAGATCGAACGGGCGTGCGCGGCGCTGAACACACGCTGGATCAGTCAGCTTTCCGGTCCGCTGGATATGGGGCAGATCGCCGTCGGCTGTGCTTTGGGATACCTTGATTTCCGGCATGACGCGCGCAATTGGCGTAAGGGAAACGACGCCTTGGCAGATTGGGCGCGCCGCTTTGATTCGCGTGCATCCATGCAGGCCACTGCCCCTCCGGCAGGATAAAAGCGCAAAAAATCCGGTCTGCACCCTTGAAGGAATGCAACACTGCGACGGTTTGCGCGACAAAGGTATCTGGACGTGCGCGACGCAGCCCGCTAGTAACCAAAAGAATTGTGGGAGGTGCGTCAGCGCCGCCCCTTGATTTAATGGCCGTCAGGCCCTCGATTTGGAGTTAACCCGTGTCCCAAGCAGAAGATCACGCAGGCACCCGGAGGGATTTCCTCTATTACGCCACAGCTGGTACAGGTGCGGTCGCCGTCGGCGCGGCAGTCTGGCCATTGGTCAATCAGTTGAACCCATCCGCAGATGTGAAGGCGCTGTCGTCCATCCGCGTCGATGTGTCCGCTGTTGAGCCAGGTACACAGCTCACGGTCAAATGGTTGGGTAAGCCGGTGTTCATCCGCCGCCGTACCGAAGAAGAAATCGCCAAGGCACGTGACGTTGAAATGTCCGAGCTGCCCGATCCGGGCGCCGAGAACGCCAACATCGCAGCCGGTGCCCCCGCGACGGATGAAAACCGCGCGATGGCCGGTAAAGAAGACTGGCTGGTGATGATGGGCGTCTGTACCCACCTGGGCTGCGTGCCTTTGGGCGACGCAGGTGACTTTGGCGGCTGGTTCTGCCCCTGCCACGGGTCGCACTATGACACTGCGGGCCGTATCCGCAAAGGGCCAGCACCGCGCAACCTGCCGGTGCCAATCGCAGAATTCGTGGATGAAACCACGATCAAACTAGGTTAAGGGAGAACGGGAATGGCTGGAATTCCTCACGACCATTACGAGCCGAAATCCAACGGAGAGAAGTGGCTGCACACCCGTCTTCCCGTTGTTGGGCTGCTGTATGACACATTGATGATCCCGACACCGAAGAACCTGAACTGGATGTGGATCTGGGGCATCGTTCTGACGTTCTGTCTGGCACTGCAAATCGTGACCGGCATCGTGCTGGCGATGCACTACACCCCCCATGTCGATGTCGCCTTCTCGAGCGTTGAACACATCATGCGGAACGTGAACGGCGGCTACATGCTGCGCTATCTGCACATGAATGGCGCGTCGCTGTTCTTTGTTGCGGTCTACGCGCACATCTTCCGCGGCCTGTACTACGGGTCGTATAAAGCGCCACGTGAAATCACGTGGATCGTCGGCATGCTGATCTACCTTCTGATGATGGCAACCGGCTTTATGGGCTATGTTCTGCCTTGGGGTCAGATGTCGTTCTGGGGCGCTACGGTTATCACCGGTCTGTTCGGTGCGATCCCGTTCATCGGGGAAAGCCTGCAAACGCTTCTGCTGGGCGGGCCTGCGGTCGATAACGCCACGCTGAACCGTTTCTTCAGCTTGCACTACCTGCTGCCCTTCGTGATTGCCGGTCTGGTGATCGTGCACATCTGGGCCTTCCACACCACCGGGAACAACAACCCCACAGGGGTCGAGGTCCGTCGCACAAGCAAGGACGACGCAGAGAAAGACACGCTGCCCTTCTGGCCCTACTTCGTGATGAAAGACCTGTTCGCGCTGGCCGTGATCCTGGTTGTTTTCTTTGCGATCGTTGGTTTCATGCCGAACTATCTGGGCCACCCCGATAACTATATCGAGGCGAACCCGCTTTCGACGCCTGCGCACATCGTGCCTGAATGGTACTTCCTGCCGTTCTACGCGATCTTGCGTGCCTTTACTGCCGAAGTCTGGGTTGTTCAGATTGCGTCCTTCGTGACCGGTGGCATCATCGACGCCAAGTTCTTTGGTGTTCTGGCGATGTTCGGTGCGATCGCGGTGATGGCACTGGTGCCTTGGCTGGACACATCCTCGGTGCGTTCGGGCCGCTATCGTCCCATGTTCAAGTGGTGGTTCGCGCTGCTGGTGATCGACTTCTTCGCGCTGATGTGGCTGGGTGCCATGCCTGCGGAAGAGCCCTATGCCAGCTTCTCGCTGATCGCTTCGGCCTATTGGTTCGCATACTTCCTGGTGATCCTGCCGCTTCTGGGTGTGATCGAGAAACCAGCGCCGCAGCCTGAAACCATCGAAGCCGACTTTGACGCGCATTACGCGCCAAAAACCGGCGGCACCAAGACGCTGGTCAAGCCAGCAGAGTAAGGACCATGACAATGATCAAGAAAACCTTCCTTTCGGCTGTTGTCGCCTTGGGCTTTGCAGGTTCCGCTGCTTTCGCCGCCGGTGGCGAAGCGCATGTCGAAGACTTTGACTTCTCTTTCGAAGGGCCTTTCGGGTCCTTCGATGCCAACCAGCTGCAACGCGGTCTGCAAATCTATACCGAGGTCTGCTCTGCCTGCCACGGGATGAAGTTTGTGCCGATCCGTACACTTGCGGATGAAGGTGGCCCCCACCTTCCCGAAGACCAGGTCCGTGCCTATGCCGCGAACTTTGATATCTTCGACCCCGAGCTGGACGACACACGCCCCGGCACGCCGGTTGACCATTTCCCTGAGTCCGCGTTGGATACCGCGCCCGACCTTAGCTTGATGGCCAAGAAGCGCGCCGGTTTCCACGGGCCTTATGGTCTGGGGATCAACCAGTTCTTCAAGGGCATCGGCGGACCCGAATACATCGCGTCCCTGATGGTCGGCTATGAAGAAGCGCCTGCCTGTGCCCCCGAGGATTTCCCCGGTCACTACAACACGGCGTTCGCAAGCGGCGGTATCCCCGAGTCCTGTAAGGACGAGAATGGCCACGCCACAATCGAAGGCAGCTGGATCGCCATGGCACCCCCGCTGTACGGCGACGACGTGACCTATAACGACGGCCACGATTCTGACCTGCACCACGAAGCCGAAGACGTTGCGGCCTTCCTGATGTGGACAGCCGAGCCCAAGATGATGGCACGCAAGCAAGCCGGTTTTGCTGGCGTTCTGTTCCTGACGCTGTTGTCGGTACTCCTGTACCTGACCAACAAACGTCTGTGGGCTCCTGTGAAACACAAGGAAGACTGATCTTCCTTCACACGGCCAATGCCTGAGTATAGCCCCCCGATCCATTGTGGTTCGGGGGGCTTTCTTTTTGGGGGTAATCGGCTGGTCGCCAAGCTCGCTGGTAAAGTACCGCTAGCGACGGTGCCCGTGGCTTAGCGGTGGAAGCCTGCCACGCGGTCCAGCCGTACACCGCCATAGCCCGCAAGCACGGACATCACCGCGGCGGTGGCAGGGCCATAGACGGTTAAACGCACTGGCATAAACAGCTCTGTAAACCGGTCAGCAAAGCGGCCGCCGAACTGCGCAAAATGCGCCATCACGGCTGCATTGTCCGCATAACGTTCCAGCACAGTGCAGGTGCGTCGGTCGTCGGACATGTAGAATTCGCAATGCAGCGTGCGCGGTTCGTCTGCCTCTGCAGCCTGTACCATTTCCTCAAGCAACGGTTGGACATTGTCGCCCTGACCATCCCGCACGTCCATCTCGAGGACCCATTCGATAATTTCGCTCATGTTAACCCTTTCTCGCTAGGGAATCACCCTAGAGGAGAAAGGTTTACAATCTGCAACGTCTCACACAGCCAGCAGATGCCCTGCGTTCTGGCCGGTGATCGTGGCCGAAATGATCGCGCCCTCGGTCTGGGGGGTGGTAAAATGGGTTTCGGTGAATTGTTCGGTCCGGCCCATGGTGGGGCTTTCCATCAACACCTGATGGGCGCGCCCTTGTTGGGCGGCCAAATGGCGCGCGACCTGCGCGTCACCCGCAGCACGCAGCTGCGCCGCGCGTTCCTTGATGAGCGTGCCGTTCACTGCTGGCATCCTTGCAGCGGGCGTGCCTTCGCGCGCCGAATAGGGGAAGACATGCAGCCATGTCAGATCGCAGTCCGTCACCAGCTTGAGCGAGTTTTCGAACATCGCGTCGGTTTCGGTGGGGAAACCGGCGATGATATCGGCCCCAAAGGTCATGTCGGGACGCAGTTTGCGGGCCTCTTGGGCAAAACGGATCGCATCGTCGCGCAGGTGGCGGCGCTTCATCCGTTTCAGGATCATATCGTCGCCATGCTGCAGGGACAGATGCAGGTGCGGCATCAAGCGGGGTTCGGTGGCGATGGCCTGCATCAGGTTCTCGTCCACCTCGATCGAATCGATGGAACTGATGCGCAGGCGCGGCAGGTCGGGCACCAGCCGCAGGATGCGCATCACCAGATCCCCCAGCTTGGGCGTCGCGGGAAGGTCCGCACCCCAACTGGTTAAATCGACGCCGGTCAGAACGACTTCGTTAAAGCCCTTGTCGACCAGCCGCTTGATCTGATCCACCACAACCCCCGCAGGGACCGAGCGGGAATTGCCGCGGCCAAAGGGGATAATGCAGAAGGTACAGCGGTGATCGCAGCCGTTCTGGACCTGCACATAGGCCCGGCTGCGCGTGCCGAAACCGTCGATCAGATGCCCCGCCGTTTCGGTCACCGACATGATGTCATCGACCTGCAGCGCCTCTGTCTCGCCGATGAAATCAGCCGCCAATCCCTGCCACGTCGCGCCCACCATCTTTTCGGTGTTGCCGATGACGGCGTCGACCTCTGCCATCTTGGTAAAGGTCTCCGGTTCGGTCTGGGCGGCGCAGCCGGTGACGATCAAACGCGCGTCGGGGTTGGCCTTGCGCAGTTTGCGGATGTCCTGGCGGGCCTTGCGCACGGCCTCTGCAGTGACGGCGCAGGTGTTGACGATCACCGCGTCTTTCAGGCCCGCCTGTTCGGCCAGTTCCTTCATCGCCTCTGTCTCATAGGCGTTCAGGCGGCAGCCGTGATTCGAGAAGATCGGGGCGCTCATGTCAGGCTTTCCAGAAACGAAGGGGTCAGCACGCCGCTGAAGACATGGGCCGAGGGGCCGGTCATCCAGACGCCATCCTCGCGCCAATCGATGTGCAGCGTGCCACCGTCCAGATCAATACGCACGGCGCGGCCTGTCAGCCCTCTGCGTGCCGCTGCCACGGCCGTCGCACAGCTAGAGGAGCCGGAGGCCAGCGTGATGCCCACGCCCCGTTCCCACACGCGCATACGGATGTGATCGGGGCCGATGATCTGGGCGATCTGCACATTGGTGCGTTCGGGGTAAAGCGCGTGATGCTCGATACCGGGGCCAAAACCGGCCAGATCAATCGCGTCGACATCATCCACAAAGAAGGTGCAATGGGGGTTGCCCATGCCGGTGGCTGTCGGCGCACCGTCGATTGGCAGCTCAAGCGTATCCATCTGGCGAGCAAGCGGAATTTCGTCCCAGTCAAGCTGCGGGTGACCCATGTTGACCGATGTCAGCCCATTGCCTGCATCCCGCGCCGCCAGATCGCCGCGGTCGGTGGTCAGGTGCAGCTGGGTTTTGCCTGTTTCCTCCATCAGGAACCGCGCGATGCAGCGCGTGGCATTGCCACAGGCGGCAGAGGTAGAGCCGTCGGCGTTGAAGAACGTCAGATGCGCATCAGCCGCGCCATTGGTGATCACGGCCAGCTGGTCGAAGCCCACGCCGAACTGGCGATGTCCGATGGCCTGTGCAAGGGCAGGGGTCACCTTCGGGAGCGCCGGGGGCGCGTCGGCACGCACAGCACCGTCGCGCGCATCCAGCACGACTTTTTGGCGCGCGTCTAGCACGACAAAATCATTGCCCAGCCCATGCATCTTCATGAAGGGCAAACCGTTGGTCAGATCACTATACATTCGGCGCATATAACGCGGCATTTGAAACTAATCCAGCGAGAGTGAAATTTTTCGTAAGTTTCCGCTTGACCCCAAGGCCGCACCTTTCTAGATACCCGCCTAGTGGGCCGTTAGCTCAGTTGGTAGAGCAACTGACTTTTAATCAGTAGGTCGATGGTTCGAACCCATCACGGCTCACCACTACTTTCCAGTCTGACTGGAGCGGATAAAAACAGCGCCCCTCGGGCGCTGTTTTTCGTTTCAGGTGTTGGGTTTAGGGCTTAGCCCGTATGGCCTTCAAAACATTTCAGCGCGATCCCTGCGTCTTGCAGGGATGATTTGACAGCGCGGGCAATATCGACGGCTTCGGGGGTGTCGCCGTGCAGGCAGATCGTATCGACATTGAGCGGAATGGCATGTGAGCCCTGAGCAGACACTGTGCCGTTTTCGACAATCCCAATAACTTGCGCGACTTGCGCCTGCGTGGCCTCGATCACAGCACCGGGCTCGCTTCGCGCAATCAGCGAACCATCACCGGCATATCTACGATCTGCAAACCCTTCAGCGAGAAAGTCCATGCCCGTTCCATGCGCGATCTTGCTCAGGCGTGAATTGGGTGGGCCGATGATCGCGCGGATTCGGGCGTCGCGCGCAATGCGGACAACAATCTCGGCAAGATCGGAGTCGCGCGCTGCATCATTATAGAGGGCGCCATGAGGTTTGAGATGGTCGAGGGTCACGCCCTGGAGCCGTGCGAGGCTGGCCAGCGTACGCACCTGCTGCCGAATCGACATCTCGAGCTCTTCGCGGGACATGGCTACGGTCTTGCGGCCAAAATTTTGCCTGTCCGGATATGAAGGGTGCGCGCCAACCACGACATTGCGGGCTCTTGCCGCTTTCAATGTCGCCCGCATGCTTTCCTCATCGCCCGCATGTCCGCCGCAGGCGATACTGCACCGGCTGACCACATCAAGAATAGCGCGGTCCATGGCGCGACCGGCTTCACCCGGCAGTTCCCCGATGTCAGCGTTCAGGCAAATTGTGCGGTTCATGCCCAGACATTTAGGGCTCTGAGGATCAGGCGCAAGCCGAGGCCGAAGGTTATTGCGACGACACCAATGCCGAGCATGTTCGCCAGCCATGAATTCACGTGACTGCCCAACAGGCGCTTGCGATTCATGGCGATTAACAGGAAGGCTGCGATGACAGGCAGGATGAGCCCATTTGCAATTTGGGCAAAGAGAATCACTTTGACGGGCTGCACGCCCAACAGAGCGATAAGTGTTCCAATCGCCAGGACACCCAGCGCGATCCCTCGAAACAATCGGCCGGTGCGCTGGAACCCTCCAATTTCTGATAGCGCATACGCCGTGGCCAGTGGGGCTGTAATGGAGGATGACAGGCCCGCACCGAAGAGGCCAATTCCCACCAGGTATTTCGCGAGCGGCCCGTAGGTTGGTTCGATAGAGATCGCCATGTCTGCAGCGGATGAGACTGCTATCCCTGAACCGAACAGGCTAGCGGCTGCCGTCGACAGGATCAGGATTGACACGAAACCGCCAAGACCGATGGATATCGCCGTGTCGGTTCTTGCGGCTCGCAATGCCTCGGCAGATCCGTTGGGCCATTTGTCACGAACCGTGGAGGCGTGGAGAAACAGATTGTATGGCACGATGGTGGTACCGATCAGGGCAATGGCCGTCAGCAATCCACCGTCCGGGATTACAGGCTTCAGGCCACTTATCCAGCCGGAGAGATCAGGTCGCGTAAGGAGTACGCTGCCGGCAAAGGCGATACTCATCATCAGGACAAGGCCGATCAGAAATTTCTCGATATGCTTGTAGTGGCCAAACAAGAGAAACCCGGCCGCCGTCGTGCTTAACGCCAAAACAATCAGCCTGTGAGACACGCCGGTCGAATGGAACAGGGCTTCCAGCCCCAACGCGCCGCCGGCGAGGTTACCTGCTTCATAAGCCGAATTTCCGACCGCCAGGGCGGACACACCGAGCAGGATGATCGACCATTTGACGATCGGCCCATTCTCCGGCGCCATCATGGCAGCTGCCAGTCCCTTGCCGGATACGATCCCCAACCGCGCCGCCATTTCCTGCAGGATAATGGTTGCGAGGGTCGCGAAGACGAGCGCCCAGATCAGGGCGTAGCCAAAATCGGCGCCTGCCAGCGTGCAGGCCGTAACCGTGCCCGGTCCAATGAATCCGGCAGCGACGAGGGCTCCCGGTCCGATGCTGAGTTTCATGACGCCCCCGTAGTCTGTCGCGCGGGGCGACCCTTGCTAGATGTGTATCACGCGGCCTTCGGCATCCAGCACGGATTCATGCATGCTTTCGGAAATTGTCGGATGTGGGAAGATGGTGTGCGCCAGATCCTGTTCGGTCAACTCGCCCTGACGGGCAATGACATAGCCCTGGATCAGTTCAGTCACTTCCGCGCCGATCATGTGTGCGCCCAGCAACTCGCCGGTCTTCTTGTCGAAGATGGTTTTGACGAGGCCTTCAGAGGCGCCCATCGCGATGGCCTTGCCATTGCCGATAAAGGGGAAGCGGCCGACCTTGATGTCGTAGCCTTTTTCCTTTGCAGCCTTCTCGGTCAGACCAACACTGGCGACCTGTGGATGGGCATATGTACAGCCCGGCACATTCCACGGATCGAACGGTTCGGCATGATCGGCTCCGGCAATGCCTTCAACACACACAACGCCTTCATGAGACGCCTTGTGGGCCAGCCAGGGCGGGCCGGTCAGATCGCCGATGGCATAGAGTCCTTTGACGCCTGTGCGCCCGAAATTGTCGACTTTGACGTGGGTCTTCTCGACCTTCACGCCTAGCTCTTCAAGGCCAAGGTCTTCAACATTGCCAACGATACCCACCGCAAGGATAGCGCGGTCGAATTCTTTTTTCTCTTTCTTGCCGGACTTGTCCGTGATTTCAGCCGTAACGGTGGACTGGCCAGGTTTGAGGTTTTCGACCTTCGCACTAGTGACGATGTTCAGGCCCTGCTTCTTGAAATCCTTCTCGGCGAGCTTGGAAATCTCCTCGTCTTCCACTGGCAGGATCCGGTCCATCACTTCAGCGACAGTCACATCCGCGCCGAGCTCATGATAGAAACTGGCGAATTCAATACCAATGGCGCCGGAGCCGATGACGAGCAGACGCTTCGGCATGATGTCCGGTGTCATGGCCTCGCGGTACGTCCAGATCAGCTTCTTGTCTGCGATAAGGCCCGCTTGCGGGATATCTCGCGCCCGCGCGCCGGTGGCAAGCATGACATGCTTGGCCTGGTAGGAAGTGTCCTTGCCGTCCTTGTCTTTGACGACGACCTTCGGTGCCGGTGTACCTTTTTCGAGGCGGGCGGTGCCTTCAAGTACGTCGATCTTGTTCTTCTTCATCAGGAATTTCACGCCGGTCGATAGCTGGTTCGCCACCCCGCGTGAGCGCTTCACGACAGCATCCAGGTCGAAATCAGCCTTGTCGATCTTAAGGCCGAATTCCTTTGCGTTCTTGGCCAGATGCAGGACTTCAGCCGAACGCAGCAGCGCCTTGGTCGGAATACAGCCCCAGTTCAGACAGATGCCGCCGAGGCTTTCGCGCTCGACGATGGCCGTCTTCATGCCCAG